>JAISBG010000855.1 GCA_031266315.1 Planctomycetaceae bacterium
TATTGTTGCGATTATCAATTCCAATCCAAGAGACCTTACCATTCTTATTTTGTTCTATCGGGACAATTAAGTTGTCCAAGTTGAGTGGTAATTTGTCATGATGTGAAACGGAATATTGATTGTGTCCAAACAATGCTTTTATCTCTGCGCGAAACACCAACAATGCCGCTTAAACAGACAACAAACAAAACAATCCCGCTGATAATTCCAAGCCAGAGATGAGTTTTGTACAAAATTCGTCGCCACAATCCATGATTCCGCGCACGGAACCAGAAACAAATTGCAACAACAATCAAAACGATACAGCAAAACAAAATGAAGTTTAACATGGTTGAAAATTAAAAGTTAAAAGTGTTTTTTTGTATTTACCACAGAGGACACAGGGAACACAGAGAGGGAGCAATTTTATGATTTTAAATTGAAAGGGCAAAATTAAATCATAAAAAAATCTCTGTGCTCTCTGTGTATTCTGTAGTAAAAATAAAATTGTTGCTCAGATTACTTATACTCAAACCGTTTTAAAATTCACGAAGCTGATTACGGAAACGCAACAACGTGAAGCGGTTACTCAAGGACGAAGCCTACCGCCCATACCGGCTACGGTATATCGCTTGTCAAATCGAATTGAAACACGTTAGGCGATTTTTTTGTTGCGGTAACAATTTCTTTTGATTCAACACCGTATCGACGCGGAAGAATACTTCGGGTTTGGATTCTAATGGTTCTGTCTTTCGACGGCTTATTTGTTTCATTCCGAGTACTGGGAATTTTTTCAATGGAACGAAATTGGACGGAATACGTTTGATCCGGTATCAGACCTTTTTCAGCGGATAACGAAAATTTACCGTTTTTAATTAACGAACCAGTTGCGACCATCGGAGTTGATCCCTCAATGGACAAAAATAAAATATCGCCTTGTTCAAGAGGTTTTCCGTCAAAGATTACTTCGCCGCGAACAGGAACACGTCCCTGCAGATTGCTGTTGCTACAACCGATAACGATTGGTAACAATAAAAGTGTAAAAACTAAATATCTCATATTTGAAAAATGGAGTTAATGTAACGATTCAATTTCACTACCGTTGGTGGAACCAACAGCACGCCAGATTGCCAAATTGATTTGGTCTTGAACAAACCGAACAGATCCATCCGCAAGTCCCGCATTAACACCGCCGACATGCCAACTTCGCGCTGAAAATCTTGTGTAACGACCAGTGCCGTCACTCGTAGATGTATTCACTAAAGTCAAAGGATGTCTATCCTGTAATGCTGAATCAGCCTCAATGTAAGATGTATCAGGATACGTTGTATTAGGCACCTGATTTGTAGTAAAATGACAGAAGTCTCCCCACCAGATACCACCGCGGCAATCACCATAACCGCTAGCAGTAGCTGAAACTCCTTGAATCGTCTCTGATATGGCAATTGTGTTAGATGTTCCGTCAATAATATCTTCAAATCTTGTTGTAAGCGGATAAGCAAGACTATGGGGAGAAAAACCAGGTGGATAGCAACTGCCAGTAAACATAGCGCGATATTGTGATTCTCTGCCATAAACAACTCCATCAATCAAACAGTTTTCAGGATGATCATTGTCAAGATATAGCAAATAGACCCCTTCACGCCCCATACAAACAACATAATTATGTCCTCGATCCTCAGGGAAACCACTAATAGATTTATTATTGTTTCCGTCCGAAGGACAAGTGTAGGTAGGAATTACCAAGTCTTTCAATAATTGTAAATTGGTTCCATCCCAGTAGACTTCATCCCATTTATACTCTACGGCGATTTGATTTTTTTCAATGAAGGGTAATACCTGCATAGCCCAGGTTCCATACCAATCATCACGAGCACCCCATGGGAAGAATTGTTGAGTATCATGATAATTGTGCATTGCCAGCACAATTTGTTTCTGATTATTCGTACATTGCATTCTCCGCGCCGCTTCGCGTGCCGCCTGGATGGCGGGTAACAGTAATGCGATTAACACACCAATAATCGCAATGACTACAAGAAGTTCTACTAAAGTGAATTCGCGAAAAACTCGAATCTTCATGATTTTTCTCCTTAAATAAAGGAATTTTTAGAAACTTACAGATTACGTACATATAATCTGCTTTGGTTGTAAAATGCCAAGCCGAGAAACGGCAACAGAATATCGCTCTGAGATCAGGAGCGACACGTTATTATGGTCAGGTTTATTCCCACCGACAAAAGTGGTGCATCACATGTTAAAATGTAACGCTGAATTATACCCGTGAAATCACACGCGACGCTCCCTTGACGGGAGCCACGTAACATTGTGATTTCACAGTAATTTTCTACCCGGAAAATCCGGTTGTCATGTAGAAAATTACAGTTTGCCATCGTTAATCTGATTCATTGTCGGCTAACGCCGACACGACCTTTCAGCGAAAGGTTGTCCACCTATTGATGGTACACTTTATGGTTGCCTGCCTTATCTAACGAAAATTTAAGTCGATTCGCCGTAACAGAACATCCAGAACAAATAATCCTGCCGCAATCGTTAGCAAATAAGACCAAAGCGGAGTGGCACGCCATGCAGTGCGAGTTGGGTCGGGTTGGAAAAGTTCTTCGGGTTGAGGATTAAATAGTCCGCCAGTCGATTCCGCAAGACGTTGTAACAAGTCATTGTTTGTCGGTTTCAACCGTAATTCTTCAGGATAACCCGTCATCACTCCACGCGATTGATTCAAAATATTCTTTTCACCGGATTTCAGAACCGTCTGGAAATGATAACCGCCTTGATGATTCGTTTTTCCCAAATCAATATCAATATCCGCTTCATAACGTCCCGGCGCAGTTTGTTGCAACGTTATTTCCTCTTTGCTCAGATCAGGGCGAATCACAGTGGTTTGACCGGTTGCCTCGTTAATATAACGGTATTTTTCCTCGTCCGTAACATCTAACGTCAAATGGATATTGCCGGAATTTTGTTGAATTTCGATTCTGGAACCGCGTTGATCGGATTGACGCATGATTTGCCGGACAACTTGCGCCCAAAACTTTGAATAGCCCGCCCAAGTCAGCCATTCCGCACCCCAACGGCTTTTGGCGTCGGAACTGAACGCCGCCGACATGCCCAATCCGTAACGCCACCAAATTAATAACGGATCACCGGTTCCGGTTTCGTTTTGTGTTGCCAAAATAAATTGACTGGTCGGTTTCGCACGTGTTACAACATAACCGAGTAACGGCGGAGCGGTTTCAATATCAATATTTGCCAGCACTTCTGTGGGTGTTATGATTACAGGAACAAACGGCATTTCGTGAATAGCGGATTTACCGGCGGTAATCGTTTCTTTCGCAAAGATTTGCGGAATTGCTTTCGGGTCATTACAGGAATAATGTCGTCCTTTGCCGTTTTCGGCAATCATTTTGAGCAATTCATTATCCGCATCGCCGACTCCAACCGTTGAAACCGTAATCTGATCGTTGACCATTTGCCGGACAATTCCGTCGTAATCGCCCGGGGAACTATGTCCGTCGGTCAACAGAATAACGTGCTTTAATTTCGCCGAAGTCCGCCGGAGTTGTTCGTGAGCGTCGATTAAACCGGAATAAATATTTGTTCCGCCGGCGGCTTCAATTGTGGAAATCGCGGAATTGATTGTACCGGTGGAAACCGCGCTTTGCATTGCACAAACAACGTAACTTTCATGGTCAAACGCGATAACAGTTACAAAGTCGCGAGGAGCAAGGAGTTCGACGGCGGCTTTGGCGGCATCTTTGGCAAGTTCCATTTTCTGACCGCCCATCGACCCCGAACGGTCAATCACAAGACTTATCGCAAGAGAAGGTTTTTCCTTTTCTTTTTCAAAATCACACCGCACCGGCAAAATTTCTTCAACCGGTGTTTTGTAATAACCGCCAAGCCCGAATGATTGTTCCCCGCCGAGCATCATCAAACCGCCGCCCAAATCCGTGAGATAAGTTCGCAACAAATTCATTTGGTCAACGGTCAGCGAAGTTGCCGGAACATTCGACAAAATAACCGCGTCGAACTGATCCAATTCTTCGAGCGTTTGCGGAACACCTTCCGGCGGTCGGACTTCCGCCGTAATATCCTGCTCCCGCAACGCCGATGCCAAATCACGAATCGTTTTCGGTTCACTGTCGATAAGCAAAACACGCGGTTTGCCGCCCGTAAACAACAAACCGGACGCCTGATTATTGTCCAGAATCGTATCGCCGCCGGCAACATTCACGGCAACAGAAAATTTGTGTTGACGTTGATCGTCCGCCGATTGCCGGAACCGAAAAATGTTTTCACCGATTTTGAGCGGCTTTGTTTCCTCAACAACTTTGAAAGAATCTTTGTACAGTGTAATCGTCCCGTCGGTGTTGTGATTACTTTGAATCACAATATCAAGGTAAAACGGTTCGCCTTGCCGGATTTGAGCGGGCAATTTAATCGCGGCGAGTTGAACTTCGGGTTCGGCGGAGGCGGGAAGCGGCACCGTCGAAATCGCCACTCCGCCCCGAATTGCCGCCGTTAAAATATCGCCGTCCGTCTCATTGCCGTCGCTCAAAATAACAAGATGAGGCACATAACGCGGCGGAATCAACGCCAACGCCGGTTCCATTGCCGCCGCAATATTGGTCTTATTCGTATTCGTGTTCGTTGAATCGGACGCGGCAACTTCTTTGGGGACGGAAGAATCAGAAGAAAAGGAAAAAGGAAAAGAATTCGGTTCAATATTTTGGATTTGCGGACTTGCGGCGAATGTTACCACGCGGATTGGTGTTTTCCCTGCAATTTTCTGAGCCGCTTCGAGAAATTGTTGTGCTTTTTCGTTGGCGGCGGAATCGATACTCCGGCTTTGGTCAAGCAGAAAAACGATCATTTTTTCGTGTGTCGGCGATAAAAGCGTTAGTCCGGCAAGAGCAAACACAATCAGCAACAGAATGACAAACCGAATAGCCAATGAAAAATAACGTTGCCGTTTTGAAAAATCCGTCAACGAATAACGGAAACCCCAAAGGAGAACCACAATAAAAATTAAACCGGCAAGATATTGCGGATGAATAAATTCAATAGACATATTTTTTTTAGTGGAGAGTGGAGAGTTGATAGTGGAGAGTGTCGCAAGCGGATTTTTTGTGTGTTGGTAAAAGAAGGTGGACGATCCGTTCTGGAAGGTGGGCGATCCGCCCGCTGGGCGGTCGCGCCGGTTGAGTTTTCATTGATTCCAACAGGCAATGCCTCTTCTTTGTGTGTTGTTTCGATAGAAAATAGGATAGGAAGGCAATCCGATTGGAATCAGTTAATACTCAACCGGCGCAACCGCCCAGCGGGCGGATTGCCCATCTTATATTATTTATCTCAATAAAAAATTTACAATCTTACTGGGCTTAGGTACGAGTCCTCTGTTTCTGGGTACGAGTCCTCTGGTTCTGAGTAGGCAATTATCAGGTAGGCAATCTTTTTTCAGTGGTAGGCAACCTTTTGCTAAAAGGTTGCGTCGGCGTACTCGCCGACTGTGAACCGGATTCATGACGGCAATTTGAGTTGCCATCGAGAACTTCTAAAAATACTCTTTTGTTAATTTGCTATTATTGAAAAATAAGGACTTACGAATAATTTTTTGATGAAAAATCGAATTTTTAGAGGTTCCCTACCGTAATTTTCTAACAAACCGGCAAACAACTCCACATCAATAAGAAAATATCGTGTCAGCAAATCGTGCGGATGTGCCAACTGGATTGGAACCGGAATTTGGGGAAAAAATTCCATA
>JAISBG010000859.1 GCA_031266315.1 Planctomycetaceae bacterium
CCTATTTCGTTCTCCTTAGTTTTATTACATTTTTCATTATCGTTTTCGTTATCGGCATGTTTCTACCGATCATTAAATTGACAACAGCCCTAAGCGGATAAAAACACCGATTCCACTGAATAATTACTAAAATGATAATTCCAAGCCAAACATGGAAATTGCGGACACAGAGATTGTCATTGACCGGACAACCGGTTTTTATGGGTATTGTTAATGTAACGCCGGATAGTTTTTCTGACGGCGGACGTTATTTTGAAACGTCGGCGGCTGTTGATCACGCCTTGCAACTAATTGCCGATGGAGCGGGTATTCTCGATATTGGCGGCGAAAGCACTCGCCCCGGTTCCGACAGTGTTGAAGTGGAAGAAGAACTTCGGCGAATTATTCCGGTTGTTACGGCAATTGTTGAGGCAATCCCGCCAAACAAACGAATTCCGATTTCTATTGATACAACAAAACCATTGGTTGCCGCCGAAACAATTCAAGCCGGTGCGGAAATCATCAATGATGTTTCACCGGAAACAGATTCGGCAATGTTGCGCGTGCTTCTGGAAACCGGAGCGGGTTATTGTGTTATGCATTCTCAAGGTTTGCCGAAAACAATGCAACTCAATCCGCAATACAATGATGTTGTCGCGGAAGTGTTTAAAATTCTCAAACGCCGGCGAAAAGAACTTATCAATGCCGGAATTGAACCGGAACGAATTGCTGTTGATCCGGGATTAGGATTCGGCAAGACAACCGAACATAATTGGAAACTCATTGAAAATATAGAACAATTTCACGATCTTGAATCTCCGTTGCTTGTCGGACATTCGCGTAAAAAATTTATCACGGAAACTTTCGAAAATCGGGAAATCGGCACAAATTTCGTTACTCAAAAACTTGTTGAGAAAAAAGTCTCCATTATTCGGTTACACGAATTACCGAAAAATGTCCAAACATTAAAAAGTTCGTTTTAAACGCGGAACACATGAAAATTCGCGAAAAGAGGTGGGCTATTTATCAAAAAGCCCGCTGGGCGGTTGCGCCGGTTGACGCTGTATTGACTCCAAAACGGAAAGCAACACTATTTGCCATCGTTAATCTAGTTCATTGTCGGCTATCGCCGACGCGACCTTTTAGCAAAAGGTCGCCCACCTTATGATTGCCTACTTTTAACGAAAATTCCGGTGGAATTAGAATAATGGAATAAACCCTACTAATTTTTTTACGGAATTACCATGCGAAATGAGCAAACGCTTTATTGGCTTCCGCCATGCGGTGAACATTTTCCCGTTTGGTAATCGCGGTACCTTCTTTGTTGTAGGCGTTAACTAATTCGGAAGCCAGTTTTTCGTGCGTCGGCAATCCTTTTTTATCGCGAACCGCCATTAGTATCCAACGAATCGCTAAAGATTGTTGCCGATTTTTCTGAACAGTCATTGGCACTTGATAAGAAGCACCGCCAACCCGTTTGGAACGGACTTCGATATTGGGTTTCACATTATCGAGTGCTTGATGAAAAACTTCAATCGGTGATTTTTCCGAAATCTTTTCCTTGATAATATCAAGCGCACTATAAAAAACACCTTGTGCGGCTGTTTTTTTGCCGTCCCACATAAGGCAATTGATAAACTTGCTTGCCAAAATCGAATTGTAAACCGGATCCGGTTTTAATTGTTTTTTGCTTGCGGTAATACGACCCATTTTTATCTGTTTGTAAAGGTAGTTTATGAAATTGTGAAAACAATATTATTTTTTCTTTGGTGCGGAGCCTTTGGCACCTTTTGCGGCGGTTTTCTGAACTTTTTTCGCCCCATAACGGCTTCGTGCCTGCTTGCGTCCGTCAACACCGGTAGAGTCAAGCGTTCCTCGAATCACCTGATACCGAACACCCGGCAAATCACGAACACGACCGCCGCGAACTAAAACGATGGAGTGTTCCTGAAGCGAATGTCCTTCACCGGGAATATACACCGTAACTTCCTTGCCGTTGGAAAGACGAACCCTTGTGATTTTCCGCAATGCGGAATTAGGTTTTTTGGGCGGCATTGTTCGGACAAGAAGACAAACACCTCGCTTTTGCGCACATTTGTCTAATACGGGAGATTTACTTTTGTAAAGTTGTTGTTTGCGGTTTTTGCGAACCAGTTGATTAATTGTCGGCATAATTTTTTTCTTTTAATTTTCAGGTCAATTTTACGAAAATTAGCACAAAACATCATAAAATTCACCAAATATCGCCAAAAGTAATTGGGAAGGACAAAATAATAACGGATTTTCCAATCTTGTCAACAGGGCGTTGGTGAAAAAATTGCTATTGAGTATTTTGGGGCAATTTCGTATGATTTTGTATTAAATCGTGTTGACGTAAAAAAATGGTTCAAACACGGCAAATTGCGGTAGTCCTCATCACGGCAGATACAAAATAATTGGTAGAATATTGGTAAAATTATTCCAGATACGAACAATGTTCCGTTTTTTCCTGTTCTTTTTTTTGTTAAGTGTTTTATTGACGAGTTTTACGGGTTGTCTTTGCAATCCCGACTATTGTGCGATGCCGAATTTGTTCCATCCGGGTCATATTGATGAGCAACGTGACCGGATGAAGCGGTTTGACCCTTTTACCCGAACCGATCTTGGTCATACTATTGACGGCGACCGTCCCAACGGTTGTCAGCAACAAACGCCGTTGCCGCAACATTTCAAGCAGTATCCCTCTCAATAGCAAATTTTCCGTTTCTTTTCCGCTTTTCCGTATGTTCCGTTGTAAAAAATTCTTCCGTCCTGAAAGCGGCAAGATAGAGGTAGGCAATCCGCCCGCTGGGCGGTTGCGCCGGTTGAGCGGTCATTGATTCCAGAAAGGTTTGTCCTTCATAAATATTCTGCTATTAAATCAAACCGCAAAGAAGAGAAAAACTTTTCTGGAGTCAATTACGACTCAATCGGCGCGACCGCCCAGCGGGCGGATCGCCTACCTTTGTTGATGGATCGCCTACCTCTGAATTTCCTACCCTTTAATTGCCTACTTAGTTTACTCAAATTAACAACCAGCCTGTGA
>JAISBG010000863.1 GCA_031266315.1 Planctomycetaceae bacterium
CAGGCAGAGAAAAAAATACTACTGATATAGTTACTTTTTTTTACCACAGAGAACACAGAGTTCACAGAGATAATTTTTTTAATCAACTCATGTTACGCCCCGTCGTTAAAAAGTCCTAATTCTACCGGATTCGGTGTTTCCCATTGGAATTTTTGTTAAAAGTGAGCAATCATTAGGTTGGCAACCTTTCGCTATTTGCTAAAAGGTCGCGTCGGCGATAGCCGACAGTGAATCAGATTAACGATGATAAATTGTGTTGCCTTCCGTTTTGGAGTCGAGTAAAACTCAACCGGCACAACCGTCCAGCGGACTTTTTGATAAATAGCCCACCTCTTTGAGCGGAACATTCACCTCTTTTCGTGAATGTTCGTGTGTTTCGCGTTTAAAACGAACTTTTCAATGCTTGGCACCTAATACGGTAGAATCAGAAAAAAATCTTGACAAATGGGGTTGTTTCGATTAAACTTAGTGGTTATCCATTTTTTGTGAGTTTACCTTTTCCGAAACTTTTTTCAAAATATTCAGAATATTCAAAATAATCCATTTGAGGAAGTGCTCCATGACGAAATTTTATTTCTATCGTTGGTTTTCCGGCGTCCTCCAAAAGAAAACGAAAACAGGTCATCAATCTGTTTCGTCTTGTCGTGCGCTCAGTTTTGAATCACTGGAAAACAGGGAAATGTTATCGGTCGGACCGTTGTTATATCTGACACACTCACCAGAGCCGGACTATCTTCAATCGAATTGGTTTGAACAGTTAGAGGTAAATTCAGGGGCAACAGCAACAGAAAGTATTATCGAAAATGAATGGATTGTTCGGGTAAAAGAGGAATCATTAAAAAATTTGTATTCTGTAACTAAAGCGGCAGAATATCTTGATGATTATGGTGTTACGGTTATTGGCGGTTTAGGATCGCCGGGAACATTACTTGTCCGTATGGATACTAGTTCCTCTGAATTGCAGAGTGAGATTCTTTCTGGAATTAAATATCTCAATTCTTGGGAACCCAATGCTGTTTTTTCTTCTACAGGTGTTGTCGATGACCCGCTTGTGAATCTACAGTGGTATCTTGACACTATTAACGTTTTACCTGCATGGGAAACAACAAAAGGCGAAGACGTGGTTGTTGCTGTGATTGATACGGGTGCGCAAATTAACCATCCTGATTTACAAGCCAATATTTGGACTAATCCGGGTGAAATACCTGGGAATGGAATTGATGACGATGGCAATGGATTTATTGATGACGTGCATGGATTAGAAACTGTCTATCTTGATGATCATAACAATATTCAAGACAGAGACGGTCATGGGACGTTTGTTGCAGGAATTATTGGTGCGGTTGGGAATAACGGAACAGGAATAACCGGTATTGCTCCATCAGTTAAAATCTTACCGATTAATGCCGCCTGGGGCGGTGGTTTTTATCCAGGTAGTGTAATTCTTGCTATGAATTATATTCTTAAGTTAAAGACAGTGTATCAAATCAATATTTGTGCAATTAATGCAAGTTTTACACATTCCTCCCGTTCGACGTGGCAAACCGAAATAGAAGCAGCAGATAAAGCCGGAATTGTCTATGTGGCGGCTGCGGGAAATGATGAAGCAGATCTGGATCAACCGGCGGTGAAAAACGGTATAATAGCTGTTGACCCGCCGCCATACACTTTTAATAATAACAATGTCATTTATGTTGCATCAACAAACTCGACGGATGAATTAAGTAGTTTTAGTAATTATGGTGTGAAATCTGTTGATTTAGCCGCGCCAGGTTCCATTATTGAAAGTACACGTCCATCTGACGCCTATACAAGTTGGAGCGGCACGAGTTTTGCCGCACCGATGGTTACTGGTACTGTTGCACTTCTTGCCGCATTGCATCCTGATTGGTCGCCAGCACAGATTAAAGCCGCGATACTCGAAACGGTCGATCCTTTACCCTCTCTTGAAGGTAAAGTCAAAACCGGTGGTCGCCTCAATGTCGGTGATGCAGTAACACAATCATTATCGCCGCCAACTCAACCACCGTCAAATCTCTCGGTCATACAACAAACAGACGGCACATTTCTTTTTAAGTGGAAAGACAACTCCAAAAATGAAACCTCATTTGAATTTCAACAATCAAAAGACGGAGGAATAACTTGGACAACAACGAAAACACTTAATGCCTCCGTAACAACAACTACCGTTTCATTAAGTCAGGTTGGAGATTATGAGTTCCGTATTTATGCAAAAAATCAATACGGCGATTCCGGTTGGTCAAATTCCGTTCACGTTTATCAAGCAACGCCAACAATTCCACAAACCCCAACCGGATTGTCCACCTCATGGAAAGGTTATGATATTAAAATTTCATGGGATGTTGCAGGAGCCACCAGTTATCGTCTTGAACGTTCAAAGACATACGGTGGGACCTGGACAGAAATTTACTCCGGTACGGCAACAGAATTTATTGACTCCGATGTCGATTCCAATCAAACTTATTACTATCGAGTTTATGCTCTAAATGATTATGTTATTTCTAATCCAAGTGTACAAAAATCAGAAATAGCCCCAACAAGACCAATTACAGACAAAGCAGAAGTTACTGTTTCTTCTATCGGTGCCACAAATGTTCAATTAATTTGGAGTGATATAAAGTACGCCAATTTATATCGTATTGAACGCTTTGACACACAAAAAAATAAATGGGTTCAAATCGGAGAAACCAAATCTGCAACATTTACCGACAATTCACTCAAAGCCTCAACAAATTATAAGTACAGAATTATCGCCTACAACGGTTTCTCGACAACATCAGACGAAATTAGCATAACAACATTACCCCCACTTCCTGCGGCACCGACATCAGTCAAAGCGGTTGCTCAAGGCAGTAATGCCGTAACATTAACATGGAAAGTTGTTACCGATATTTTGGCATATCGTGTTGAACATTCACTCACCAACAAAACAGATTCATGGGAAACGGTTACAATAACACCGGAAGGAAAAATAACCGGTTTGACACCCGGCGTAAAACATTATTTTCGTGTTTACGCAATTAATTCCAGCGGTGAATCCGCAAAATCATCATCAGTTGCTTCCGTAACACTTCCCGCCGTCGCTCCCGATGAACCGGAAAATATTGTCATCACAAATATCACCGATAAAACCGTAACACTCAAATGGGACGCGGTAACCAATGCAACAAGTTACAAAATCGAAAAATACTACAACGGCAAATGGTCTTCCGCCGGAACCGTCAAAGCACCAATTACAGAATATACGGTAAAATCCCTCAAAGCATTAACCGATTATCAATTCCGTATCATTGCCCTTAACAAAACGGTAAAATCAGAAACAAGCGATGCAATCTCCGTAACAACACCGTATGCGATGACCACAACCATCACAAAATCCGGTTACGCACTTACCTCCAACAATGATTTCGCCTTCATGTTCACCGGCAAAACACCGATAAATAGCAATAAAACAATTCCCGTTACCGAAACATTCCAATACGAACTAATCGTTTCCGCCTCCACCAAAACCGACAAAAACACCGGAGAATTACTTGACAACATTTCTCTTGGAATCATCAATGTAACACTTTCCCCCGACGGCAAAACCTACACCTCCGAACCAATCTTATTCAGTAAATTAGGAACAATTCCTAATGTAAATTTAACAACATTAAAAACCGTTCAATTCCAATTAAAAGTTACTTCACCCTCTCAATCTCAACAATCCTCCGCATTCTACACCAAAGTTGCTAAACTCACCTTACCAAAATGGTTCGTGTAATATACTTGTGTTAGGGTTATATTCAGCATTTCAAGTGATCGAAATTAGGTTTTCGCAACCTAATTTTCCAAACAAAACAACCTCAGTAGCAAAGAAGCCCCCAAAACCGACCTCATTACCTCATTAAAAAATCACCTTCGTAAAACGGACAAACAATGAGGGCAACTTCTAAAAACCTTTACAAAGATTTATTTTTTGACAAGATATACATGACTTACCGGATTTTATTTGATTTTTTATCATGTAAATTCTGTAAATCCTGTCAAAAA
>JAISBG010000001.1 GCA_031266315.1 Planctomycetaceae bacterium
CTTGCCTCTGTTGACGGTTGGTAACTTGATTCCAAAACGGAAGGCAACTCAATTTGCTGTTGTTAATCTAATTCACTGTCGGCGAGTACGCCGACGCGACCTTTTAGCAAAAGGTCGCCCACCCGATGATTGCCTACTTTTAACAAAAATTTTACTGGAATATTGCGGAAATTTTCAATAAATAAAAACCATTAAATAAAACCATTCTCTTGACTTCCGTTTTAATTCATATAAACTTTGAATCTAATTTAATCGTGTTGCGTTTGTTTTACAGCAAACGTTTCGCGTCAATTTCAACGAAACTTTATAAATAAGGAACACGACAATGAAAAACCCGATTGAAAACACTTCGGAAAATTCACGAACAAACTCGGTGAAAAATCCAATGTTAATATGGGAGAGCGAGGGGGGGGGGAGACGTTTGGGGTAAAGAAGACGGCAAAGGAGTTGGAGTCGTCGTTGGTATTACAGTTGGTGTTGTAGTCGGTGCCACAGTTGGATCCGTAGTTGGTGCTTCTGTCGGTGCTGCACTTGGTACCGTAGATAATGCTGTAGTTGGTGCCATAATTGGTGCTTCAGTAGGTACCGTAGTTGGAACCATAGTTGGTGTCGTAGTTAGTATCACATAGATATTATGTTACTGATTAACATTTTTCGGAATGTGTATTGAGAGTTTTTTGAAAGGTTGCCATGTGTGGAATTTGCGGAGCGGTTTGGAATGAGCCTTCTAAGGCAATTCACGGAACAACATTAGACGCGATGACTGATATTCTCCGGCATCGCGGACCGGATGATCGCGGTACATTTTTGCAACAGGGAATTGCGTTGGGGCATCGGCGGCTCGCAATTATTGATCTCACTCCGTCAGGGCTTCAGCCAATGCCCAATGAAGATGAAAGCATTTGGATTGTTTTTAACGGCGAGATTTATAATTTTGAACAATTACGCCGTGAATTGATTCGTCATGGACATCGTTTTCGTAGCGAAAGCGATACCGAAGTTTTGATTCATCTTTACGAAGAAGAACACGAAAATATGTTACAACGGATTAACGGAATGTTTGCAATGGCGTTGTGGGATGTTCGTGAACGAAAATTATTTCTGGCGCGTGACCGGATTGGTAAAAAGCCGCTATTTTACCGTAACGAGCCAAACCGGTTACTCTTTTCCAGCGAAATGAAAAGTATTTTGACCGTCAACAATATTCCGCGCGATATTGATCCGACGGCGTTGGACGATTATTTAACGTATCAATATGTTCCGCATCCGAAAACGATTTTTCGCGGTATTTCAAAATTACCGCCGGGTCATTTTGCTTTTTGGCAAGACGGTCAGTTGACGGTTCGCCGTTACTGGAAGCCGGATTGGAACGACGAAGAAGAACGATTAACGTTAGAAGAATGGTCGGAAGAACTTCGGGCATTGGTTACGGACGCGGTGCGAATCCGGCTTCGAAGCGATGTACCGGTTGGAGCGTTTTTGTCCGGCGGAATTGATTCTTCGGTTACCGCCGGAATAATGCAACAGGAATGTCCGCAGCAAATACGAACTTTTTGTATCGGTTTTCCGCAAAAAGAATACGATGAAACCGCCTTCGCTCGTCAAGCGGCAAACCTGTTCGGTACAAAACATCAAGAGTTAATCGTTACATCGGATATTGAAGATATTCTGCCGAAAATTATTCGGCATTACGATGAACCGTTTGCCGACTCCAGCGCAATACCAACATGGTCTTTATGCGAAATGACTCGACGTGAAGTTACTGTTGCGCTAAGCGGCGACGGCGGTGATGAACTTTTTGCGGGATATGATCGTTATCGGGCGGTTCGGCTGGGAATGATTACGGAGAAAATACCGTATATTTTCAGAAAAATTTTAGCCGGACCAATTCGCAATTTCATTCCCGCTTCCACCCGTCAACGTTCCACACTTCGCCGGTTGAAACGATTTCTTGAAGCTCTCGGCATGGAACCGCTGGAACAATATTTACAATGGATTGCGATTTTCAACCGCGAACGCCGGCAAAAACTGTACACGCCGGAATTTTCGGAACAAATTCGCGGGTATGATTCGCTTGATTTTCTCCGGCAAGCCGAACAACATTGTTCGCGGCGTGATCGTGTAACACGAATTGCGTTGACGGATATGCAGACTTATCTTCCGTGCGATATTATGACGAAAGTGGATACGGCTTCGATGGCGCATGGGTTGGAATGTCGTGCGCCGTTGCTGGATTACCGGATTGCCGAGTGGGCGGCGCGGCTGCCAATTCAGTACAAAATTGAAGGACGTTGCGGTAAAAAAATTCTTCGCGAAACGTTCCGCGATTTATTGCCGCCGGATATTGAACACCGCCGTAAAATGGGTTTTGGAGTTCCGGTTGACCATTGGTTCCGCAAACCGCTCCGTGAAATGGTTCGAGATGTTCTCCTTGATTCCCAAACAAGACAACGCGGTTTTTTTGAACAAAAATTTATCGAACAACTTCTGAATGATCATTTTGCCAACCGGTTCGATCACGCCTATCGAATCTGGGCTTTGTTCGTTTTTGAACACTGGATGCGGTGTTGGGGTTGAGAATATTTGCAACAATTCACAGCGCGGTTTGCGATTTTTAAATCATGAATAACCGGCTTTATCGCTAAAACTCAAGAGGTAAGCAACCACAAGATAGGCAACTACAAGGTGGGCAACCGTTCGCTGAACGGTTGCGTCGGCAAAGCCGACAGTGAACCAGATTAACGACAGCAAACTATATTGCCTTCTGTTTTGGAATCAATAACGAGTCAACCGGCGCAACCGTCCAGCGGACGGATTGCCCACCCATGTTAACCTGTCCGAATGATTACAATCAAAATTTTCTCAAAAAAAGAAAGATTTCTCTTGACTTTTAGTTCTATTTTATATAAACTTCGATTCTCATTCAATTGCGATCTGTTTTTTTGTCCTGTTGTTTTGCGGCAAACAATTCGCAATAATTTCAGAAACCTTGAAAAATAAGGAACTTAACGATGAAAAACTTTGTTGAAAACGCTTCGGAAAAATTACCAAAAAACATGGTGAAAAGTCAAATGTTAAAATGGGCAAGTCAGGGGGGGGGGCAGTATATGAGGAAAAGATAAAAAGAAATGAAGATTTTTTTGAATAATCTTTTGAAAAATCTTCTCTTGCCGAACACAATTTTTCAAATTTCTTATCTCTTGTTCGTTCTTCACCGTTCGGCTTTACGCTTGTCGAACTTCTTGTGGTAATTGCGATTATCGGGGTGTTAATTGCACTTCTGTTGCCGGCGGTTCAGGCAGCGCGTGAGGCGGCGCGGCGGATGACGTGTACCAACAATCTCAAACAACTCGCAATCGCGGCACACAACTACCACGATAAATACGAGTCATTTCCAGCCGCAGCCGGTTATATCCTGTTTAACAAAGAGGCAGGTGTTACCGGTTACAACATCAATTCCTTTCCGTTCTGGAGTGGAATGATTCAACTCTTTCCCTATATTGAGTTGACGTCCCGATATGAAGCGATTTATTCGGTTTATATCACAAGCACCATCTGGTCGGACGGCGCAAAACAACCCAAACCTTGGTCAGCCGGTCAGGAAGGTTGGAAAGTTGCCGGTTATCCGATTTCCGGTAATATTGATGCGTTTCTTTGCCCTTCCGATATTAGCGGCAAAATTCTCAGCACGACAAGTAACGCACAAACAGCATATTGTATGTCTCATGGCGATACTGTTTATCGTGATGATCCAAATAATTCCGTATCCGGCAGCACTAAGAACAATAAATACAACATACGGGGAATGTTTCCCTACCACAGTTGGCAATCCACTGCATCAATTACCGACGGAACCAGTAACACAATTGCGTTTTCGGAAGCGATTGCAAGCGGTGGAAGTCTGGATGTTAAAGGACGAGTTGTTGTTGCGGGAACACCGGCAAATTTACGTACTGATCCCTTAGGAGAATGTGATTCTGATGTTTTGGATACGAATGACCGCAAAAAATTCAAGTCCAGTCTGACAATTAATGCAAATGTTCGCGGGTCACGGCTTGCTGATTCACGTTTGTTTCATGGTCAGTTCAATACGATTAACTTGCCGAATGCTCCCTCCTGCATTCACTACAATAGCGATGGTTATAACACTTACGGTATTTTTGCTCCATCAAGTAATCATAGCG
>JAISBG010000196.1 GCA_031266315.1 Planctomycetaceae bacterium
CGGGTTAAAATCCTGCCTTTCAGGCAGTGGTCTCTTTGGTTCACAGCCGCAGGTCGCTGACCTGCGGTTATGAAAATACTGCCTTTCAGGCAGAGAAAAAAATACTACTGAATAGTTACCATTTTCTTAATCAATCGTATCTTGCTAAATCGGTTCCATCGAAAAAAATGATTGAAAATTCCGCAACATATCGCGAAACCGAAAGAATCGTTTTATTCCTTTGAGACACCATTCGGAAATCTCTCATAACTCATGTTACGCACCGTAGGTAAAAAGTAAAGGTGAAGATATTTTGATTCCTAAGTCCGTAGGACTTTCACATGGATAACCCCGTGCAAACGGGGTATTGAGTTAATAGAGGTATTGAGTTAATAGAGGTATTGAGTTAATAGAGGTGGGCGACCTTTCGCTGAAAGGTCGCGTCGGCGTACTCGCCGACAGTGAATCAGATTAACGACGGCAAATGGAATTGCTTTCCGTTTTGGAGTCAATGCAAACTCAACCGGCGCAACCGCCCAGCGGGCGGATTGCCCACCTCTTTTCGTGTGTTTCGCATTTAAAACGAATTTTTCAATGCTTAGACACCTAATCCGGTAGAATTAGGAAATTTCCTTTCCTTTTATTCGAGTTCAATCACGCTTAACGTTGAGGGTTCATCGCTGGCGGTGTTGAGTAATTCCGGGAAGGGCCAATCGAAGTTGGCAATAATTAACTTTTTACCAATCACAATGGGTTCGCACGGTTGATCAAGTGATCCGTCGGCTCCGTCGGTGTTGGGATTTTCCCAAATGGTTTCAAATACGGCAAGTTCCCCTGTTTTCGGCGGGGTAAAAGCGTGAATCGCATTGCTTGCCGAATCGGTGATGTAAACTTTGTTGGTTCCTTTGTCGAAGTAGATTCCGTCGCAACAATGAAAATATTCTCCGGCAGGATGAATAATATCGACATTTCCTTTGCCTTCTTCGTTGAAGACAAGCCGATACATTTCACCGTTTCCGAAATTACCGAAGTACACGGTTCCTTCCGAGTCGGCAGTAATTCCGTCCGGACCTCCATTTCCGCCGCCGGGAATTTTTTTGACCGTCTGAATCACCACGCAATGCGGATCATCTTCCACTTTTTTGAGCGGGTTCAATTTGATTGGCGGATTTTCGCCGGAACCGGCTTTCAGAATTTCGTCTTTGCCGAACTTCCAAACGCAACCGCTGCCAAATTCACCTTCCAAATCAAGGAACGTGTCGGTAAGCAACACTTTATCTTCAAGCCAAAGAATCGCGTTTGCCAGTTTAATCCCTTCAACAACAATTTCCACTTTACCGGTCGGCTTATCGCCGTCCATTAAAACACGGAGAATTCGGGATTTGTTTGTTGTGTCGAAGAAATACTGATTGTCGCAAACGTAAAGATGTCCGTCCGGTCCGAAATCAAGTCCCATTGGACCGATTTGTTTTATTTCCGCCGACGGAATCCGAATGTTTTCAATCTCTTCAAACGTCAACACTTTTTCCGCTGTTCCATCGGGATTAACTTTCACCAAATAGCCCGGATGAATTTTTTCGCCTTTATCATTGGGACGCCGATTGAAGTTCGGGCAAGAAAGGAACAGTGTACCGGTTTTGTCGTTGACTGTCATTCCGTCGGGATTATGAATTTCCTCAGACAGTTTCGCAAACACTTTAGGTTTTCGTGTTGCGTTCTTTGCCGAATCGAAAGCCCGTTTCGTTTTGTAACCCTTAATAATATCAAGAATTTCTTTCGGTTTATCGGCGACCTGACCAAGAAGGACATCAACTTCTTTTTCCGTGCCGGAGACAGCCGTTTCGACTTTTTCGACTTTCTCGGCAACTTTTTCTGCTGTTTCCTTAATTGTTTCAACGGCTTTTTCCGCCGTTTCTTTCGCTTTTTCGACCACAACTTCTGCGGTTTCTTTTACCTTTTCGACCGCAACTTCGGCGGTTTCCTTTGCTTTTTCAACCGCAACTCCCGCTGTTTCTTTGGTTTTATCAACCGCTTCCGTTGCCTTTTCGACGGCAACTTCGGCAATCGCCGTAACCGCCTCTTTGGTTTCTTTAACCGCTTCGCCTACTTCTTTGGTAACATCCGGTTTGGGGATTTCCGTTTTCGGCTCTGTTGTTCCCGGCGCAACCGACGATTTTTGAGTGGGAGCGGGAACTTGAGGAGGTTGCTGCTGTTGCGGCGGACAACCTGCCAATGTTAATAGTGAAATGCCAAGCAATAAACAAATAAATCGTTTCATTTTGAGTCTCCTGTGTGGGACAAGTAAAAATTAAAAAATCATTGAACTTAATAACTCATGTTACACATCGTAGGTAAAAAAGTCAGTCAAACACACGAAAAAATCGAAAGAGGTGGGCGATCCGCCCGCTGGGCGGTCGCGCCGGTTGAGTCTTCATTTTTCCGTCGTTAATCTGATTCACTGTCGGCGAGTACGCCGACGCGACCTTTCAGCGAAAGGTCGCCCACCTCTTTCGATTTTTCGTATGTTTGACCGACTTTTTACCTACGGTGCGTAACATGAGTTAATAATGGTCGTGTAATACTAATTTCATTTCGTGTTGACCGTATAGATCGTGAATTGTTCGCCCGTTCATTTCGGAGGCGGAATGAACCGCAACGGTTCGATTGACACAAATAACGTTTTTAACACATTGCGAAACAAAACCAATATCATGCGAAACCATGACAATTGTCATCTTTTTGTTTAATTCCGTCAAGATGTCGAACAAAATTTGTTCGGAAGGGGCATCAATATTATTGGTTGGTTCATCGAGAAGCAGGATATTGGGTTCACCGCAAATCGCGCGGGCAATCAGAACACGTTGACGTTGCCCGCCGGAAAGGTTACGGAAGGGAGTTTCCGCAAAACCGTTGAGTTGCAGAATTTCCAGAGAACGATGGGCGGCGTTCCGATCTTCTTGATTGTACCAGAGGCGGGAAAGTGAAAAACCGGTTTGAATACGTCCCATTAAAACAACATCTAACACGGACAAGGGAAAACTAAAATCAACACTTAAAAATTGGGGAGTATAACCCACTTTGGAACAATTCAATCGCGGCGGACGGTCAAACAACCGAATAGAACCTTGATTCGGTTGAAGGATTCCGAGCATAAGTTTTAGCAACGTTGTTTTCCCGCCGCCGTTGGGACCGATAATAGACACGAAGTCGCCGTCCTGAATAACAAAAGTTGCATTTTCCACAACGTTTGGAGTTTCGTAAGAAAAACTCACGGCTTGAAATTCAACAGCTGAAGGCATGGCGTTTTTGTTATTTTTTTGATTAAAAGTGAGCAATCATTAGGTGGGCGACCTTTCGCTATTTGCTAAAAGGTCGCGTCGGCGTACTCGCCGACAGTGAATCAGATTAATGACGGCAAAATGAAGACTCAACCGGCGCGACCGCCCAGCGGGCGGATCGCCCACCTCTTTTTTTTTAATTACGGGATAATTGCCGAAAAGATGGGACCCCAAGGACCGGGTTCACCTTTGGCGTTTTCATATCGAATACAGAAATAGACGGTTTTTCCTCTATCTTCTTGCGGGAAGTCGAAGATTTCTTTTTTCCGGCGAGTAAAACGCGAATGAGGAAGATCATCGCCGCTCACCGGAACACTGGTTAATTCCTGTTTACCGACATGAATATCTTCCGGTTTTGTTCCGGGCGGCGGCAAGATTCCCCAATAGATACGGAATCCGTAATCACTCCGGTGCGGGTCAACGGTTGCGGTGTTAGCCGGTTCCATGTGTACCTCCAAAAGATGTTCCCCCAAATAAATAACTTTACCGACGGCTTGGTCAATCGGCGGCGGAATGTTTTTCCGAGCCGTACTGTGCGGGGTTAAACCCAACGAAATAAGATCATCATCACCCAATGGCGGAACAAGATAATAATGACTTTTAAAGAACCGCATCTTTTCTACCAACGCCTTAAACGCTACATTGCATTGAAAGGTAACTGTTTCCGACCCCCGCTCTTTAGACATTGCTGAGGCGAGTATCTCTTCTGCCTTTTGATAAAGTATTCGCAATTCATCAACTTCCATTTGTGGAATATTCCACATGGCAACCTTCGAGTAATCCAAAATCATCAACCATTCGTTTGCCATCGAAAGTTTTAATACCCGTGAGTTGGGAACCCAATCTGTTTTGTGTGACATGTTTTCTCCTAAAGTGTTAACTGTTTAGGGAACTTCAGATAGTTCACAATATCAGTCATTCAATGTAAATCACTAGTGCGGCATTTTAACACGGCAAAATCAAAATTAAAATCACTCTTCTCAAGTTTTTACAAAAATTTTTTCTGATTCTACCGGATTAGGTGTTTTCCACTGGAATCGTCAAATAATAGGTAATCATCAGATGGGCGACCTGTTTAATAGAGGTAGGCGACCTTTCGCTGAAAGGTCGCGTCGGCGATAGCCGACTTGCCCCTGTTGACGGTTGGTAACTTGATTCCAAAACGGAAGACAACTCAATTTGCTATTGTTAATCTAATTCACTGTC
>JAISBG010000326.1 GCA_031266315.1 Planctomycetaceae bacterium
ACTTGGGGAAATCATTTTCGTTTTGTTTTTTAGCAACGTTTTAATGGTTTCCCGAAAAAATTGGAGGATATGTTATGAACAAAAAGAATTTTTCAAATGACCTCTGTCTGTTGCTCACCACATTTTGTGTTGCGCCAAATCAATGGCGTGAAAATGTACAAAAATTGCCAAATGTTAAAATAGGCAGGGGGGGGGGGGGGTAGGTAGAGATAAAAATCGAGCATTCACGCTCGTTGAACTTCTTGTGGTAATTGCGATTATAGGAATTTTAATCGCTCTCTTATTACCAGCCGTACAAGCCGCACGAGAGGCTTCAAGACGTATGGCTTGCTCTAACCAAATCCGGCAACTTGCAATCGCTGTACATAATCATTGCGACGTAAACCAACCAGCCTTGACAAATGGAACCGACGCAATCCTAACTTCCGCAACCAACACCGGCAGACGTTACAGTTTCATCGTCCCCTTGTTGCCATTCATGAAATTTAATGCGCTGTACGAAAATATCGCACTCACAATTTCAAGCCAATACAGCTGTAACAACACGATTTTGTGCGGAAATTGTAAGTGTTGATGCTTTGCGGAAAAGTGTCTATTGATGATTGATTATAATAATCTTTACTAGGAAAAAACATGAAATTTTTTCAGAAACATAAATTCAAATGGCGTCCGTTTATCTCTGTCGGATTGTTTTTTACATTAGCGACACTTGTTACCACTGCCATAATGATCAAAGTATTCATCGCGATTGAATACGATGTACCGAAAGCTCTTTGCGTGACGATGCACGCGCTGACCGGTTTTTTTGTTTTTCCTTATTTGTTGATTCTCCACTTGATTGTGAATTGGAAGTCATTGAAATCGTACATTCCTTCCATCAGAAAACGTACATTGAAACGGCATCAATTCGTTTCCGTCGGATTGTTTGTTACGTTGGTGTTGCTTGTTGCAAGCAGCATATTGATCAATATTTACGAGGCAAAAAACGATATAGGCGAAACTGTTGAAAACAATTTGTTGATCTATCGTTATACGATTGTTCACACAATATCCGGTCTTATTTTTCTTTTTTTGTCGATTTTCCACCTGATCGTGAATTGGTCATTATTGAAATCGTACCTTCTTTCCGTTTGGAATATTTCCGAAAACCGAGCGGTGTTCGCGGCATTTTTGGTTGCTCTTTGCCCTATTTTGACCGCGATCCTTTTAGTGTTAATTTTTTTTAAGTAATAACCTCGCACACAACAAAGGAGTGTTTTTGTGCAAAATAATATCCTCCCCTATTTTCGTTTTTCCCTGATTGCCGTTATCGGCGCAACGTTTTTCCTGACATGCTTTGGAACAACGGCAAAATCGCAACAATTTGACATTTTGGACAAACCGGTTTTTGCTTCGTTGTTTTCACTGGATTCGACGAACAACGAACCTGAGTTCCGGTTCTTCTCCCTTGAAAAATCTTTTGCCGGTCGCACGTTCTTTCGGCAATATGAACCCAATACGAATTTTTTCGCATCCGACGAAAACCTTTTGAACCGTTCTCATGTTCGGCAAGATGAACCTGATTCGTGTTTTTTCACTTCCGACAAAAACAATTGTTACTTGTTTCGTGGTCAGCCGAACAAGGACGATAGTCCGCCGAAGTTTTACAAAATTAGTATGGAAGGGGCATGGACTCCTTCCGGCGGCAACCGCAGTTTGGGAATGACACGTTTTAAGACGGAGGCGGCGATCATGTTTCCCGGACTGCATTTCCCCCGAATGAAAGAAAGGTCTTTAATAGGGATTGCGCCGACATTCGCTTACGCTTCATTTGATTGGAAACGCGGCACGGCATTTCCGAAACAAACGTATGAAGCCGGATTGGAATTTACTTTGATGCAACCATTGAGCGATCACTGGGGCTTTATGGGAAAGGCAACACCGCAATGGAGCAGCGACGGCAAAATATCGAGTCGATCTATCAGTTGCTCTGCGATGTTAGGTTTGAGGTGGGAGCCGAACCGCCGGTGGGAAGTGATGTTCGGTGTCATGTATCTCGGTCAGAACGCGGATTTGAGTATTTTACCCTTCGGCGGTGTGGTCTGGAGACCGAACGAGGATTGGCGCATTGAGTTAATGGTTCCTCAAATGAAAATTGCCAAAATACTGTTCACCGACATACGATTGCGTGATCACTGGCTTTATGTCGGGGGCGGTTTCAGCGGTGGAAACTGGGCAATTCGTAGTGTCAACGACAAAACCGATCTGGCGATGTATCAGGAATTCAATATCGTTGCCGGGTACGAAATCTCGAAAAACGAACTTTATTCTTGTTGTCTGGAATTGGGCTATGTTTTGGGACGGGAAATGAAATTTGACAGAAAGACGCAATCAACATTCCGTCCTGATAATGCTTTCATGATGCAACTGAAGTTTGAATTTTAGAAACAAAGCTGTTTTAAAATTTAGGAGCTTAACACGGTAATCACAACATCGTGAAGCGTTTAGTTCATTGGCAATACTTACAGGCTACGAATACGGTATCGTCATGTCCATAAAGTCCCTTTTGTCCCTCATGTCTCTTAAAAAAACGAAAACCGAATTTTCAATACGAGAAGTATAACCAGATTCAATAGATTCACACCAGATGTTAAGTCACGCATGATTCCAATACAACGTGAATGGTTACGAAAAAGCAAAATAAAAC
>JAISBG010000335.1 GCA_031266315.1 Planctomycetaceae bacterium
TTAATGACATAATTAAAATCCTTACATATTAAAGTATCAAATAATCGGGTAACATCGACAATGATGTTAAAAAATAACCGAATTATTTTCTTTATTTCGTAATATCAATTTAGAGAAAAGGTTTAATAGTTACATTATACTATGATCAGTTACGGTAATGTTACCTGATGACCGTCGCCGACATCAACGAACATGCCGAGAAATCGGAATGGAGTTGTTACGGCGAATGGATGAGTTGACCCGTCACCGAGTACGAACAAGCAAATCCCCGGATGATAACTGCCAAATCCATAGCCGGCATGGTATGTAGAAACATCGTTTGGTCTGCGAATTGGAAATCCAGCCCATGATAATGGATCATCATCGGCACCAGCATAATCTATTCGTACTCCGGTAGTCGCGGAATAGTTGTTCAATCCTACAAGTAAATAGGAACAGTCGGCAATTCTGGTATTTTCAGGATCGCTGGGAAGAGCGCATTCTCCTACTGTTGTTTGCGGGATATGTTTTTCGCCGACAAGAATTTGATTACTCGTTCCATCTGCCCACCATGCCATTGTATCACGAGTCGTCCATGAGGATGGTGTATTTGTTGTTCGCTGAATGCAAACTCGTAACGGTCCAAAATAGCGAGAGGCATCATCGACAAAACAACTCAGCATATAATTAGCCGAGCCAGCCGCATTATATCGTAGTGTCAATGGAACCGTATAATCGCCTTGAGGTCCCGCATTGACGCTCCATTGCGCACTACCGCCATTAAGGTCTGGAGCTTCCGAAACAAAAAGTGGACCGCCGCCTCGTCGCGAAGGACAACGATAAATCGATACGGAAGAAATTGCTTTTCGCTGTTCGGGACTTATCTTGGTATCGTCAAGCCAATTAGCGGTTTCAAGTGAAGTATCGAAACCATACGTTGTCAACCAATCATATAAATTTTGTTGTTCAATGTATGGCCAGATAAGAGGCCAAAAACTCGCATAAAAAGGGTTTGACGATACGTTGGTGCCGACAGAAACGGGCGGTAAACCGTTCAGTGTGTCGTGAAAGTTGTGAACACCAATACCAATTTGTTTGAGGTGGTTGGTACACATCGAACGCCTTGCCGCTTCACGCGCCGCTTGCACGGCAGGTAAAAGCATTGCGATTAACACGCCAATAATCGCAATAACCACAAGAAGTTCGACAAGAGTAAAGCCGAACGGTGAAGAACGAATGAGTTGTAAGAATCTTGCGGAAAAACATTGGGAAAACCAACACTCTCCGCTCTCATTTCTTAACTCTTTCCTACATACTGCCCCCCCCCCCCTGACTTTCCCATTTTAACATTTGACTTTCCACCGAATTATTTACTGAATTGTTCAGTGAATTTTCCGAAGCGTTTTCTAAATTTTTCATTGTCATGTTCCTTATTTACAAGGTTTCATTGAAATTATCGCGTTCTATCCGCCGCAACACAATACGGCGAAAAACAACGCTATTGAATAAGATTTAAATATTATCAAAAACAAAGACGAATGTCAAGAGAAATCTTTTTTTGAAAAAATTTTGTTGTTTTGGAATTTTAGGTTTAGTTGTAACTGTCTATTTAATTTATGGGTCAATAGACGGTTACTCAAAATACTTTAAAAAGCATTTCGTCCTTGTATGATTATCGTAAGGGTATTTCTAAAAATAAATTATTAGAGATTGCCGTTGGTTATTTTTGCACTTTATAAGCGGAAATAAACCAATGGTGAACGGTCATCATCATAAGTGTTGCAAGAAGCAAAAGCCATGCGATAGGTCGGAATTCCGTACGCAACGTTTCCGCATCAAACCAATTTCCCACCGTTGTCGTCGTCAGATTGGTGAGGTTTGACTCTTCCGCTGAAAGTGTTCCAACCGCAAACTCGTAACTCCCGGAAGCCGTCCTCACACGATAAATTCCCGTCTCTTCCGTTGGAATTTTAACCGGATTACCGGAAGTCGAAACAACTGTTTGCGATTCACGGTGCGGTGGTTCGATTTCAATTGTTTCATCACCTTTTGCCGGAACAAATTCCGCTTCCGTACCAAGTTTCAAGTTATTCACCGTCATACCAACCATCTGACCGGTTCGGTATTTCAGGATATTCCAAATCAAAATAGGAAATGCTGGTTCGGTTGTCAATGTTGAAAGCCGGTCATTGATCTGAAGCGTCAACACCCGCGAACCATTGCGTTGCCGTTGCTCCGTCAAAAGCGGAACACTACCCGCCGAAATAATAGGAATCCCGCTCATTGCCGGAGTATCACTCGCCCCCCACACGATTCCCTCCAACGATAAACCCGTCGTCAACGGACTGGAACGTTCCATAACAAACGGTCCGACAAACGGTTTAATTTTCGCGGAATCCGTTTCGGAAAGAATCGAAACAAACCACTCCGGTATTGCCGACGATTGCCGTTCCGAATCGCCCGCGCCAAACACAATTTCAGGGCGTTCATCGACAAGAACCGCAATTCCTGAAACTTCCACCGCTTTTTTAATCTTGTCGGAAATCTCTTCAGGAAGAGAACCAAACCCAACCCGAATCGGGCGTCGGTACGGCGGTAGAATCGTCAAACGGTTATCAATTGCCAGCGGGTCTTTGTCAAGACGAACTTCAATTGATCCGGTGTTTCGCGGAAGAACCGTGCGAATCAAATGCGTCTGCCCCGATTCCAATATCTGATCGTCCTGCCGGAAAAGAATCCGTTGGTTTGGCATTTCGATAATCGACATGCGGAGTTTTTGTGCTTTTCCGCCAAGATTGGCAATCTCCAAAAGCAACCGGTCTTTGTCCTCCTGAAATACCCGACTGGCATGGATAACCGCCAGATTATCCAACCGATTTCCGTACGATTTCCAAAGAACACGCCCTTCTGCAATTTCACTGTTCGGCAAATGATCGGTTACAACAAGGATTTTCGTTCCCGGTGTTGAAATATTAGCGGCAAGCGAAATCGCCGCTTCAATATCCGCATTCGGAGAACCGCAATACCATGATTCAAGAACTTTCCGCGCTTCGACAGCATTTTTTGCTCGACTTGATAGGAGTTGCGGTTTCGTTCCGGCAACAATAAACTGAATCGGATAACCAATCGGTTGTGAGCCGATTTGAGTTGACAACATTCGGTGAAGATCCCTAACAGCACGTTTTTGGGTTGTCTCGTTGCCGGTTTCCGCAATCATAGAATAGGAAGCGTCAAGAATAATAACGGTTGGTCTGCCCATTGATTCGATACGGAACATCGGTTGACTCGCGGCAATCGTCAACAAGATCAAGGTCAAAAGTTCAAGAACAATGAGAAACGGTAATTGCAATCGTTGAATTTGCCGACCTCCTTGTGTTGCCTGACTGCGGTCAACCCAAAGAAACAAACTCGAAACTTCATACCGTCGCGACCGTGTCCGAAAAAGATAAATACCAAACACAATCGGCAACGAAATCAATCCTATAAGTGCCCACGGAACTGTCAACATCTATTTATGACTTGTGATGGGAGGTTGCCAATACTAAAAATACTAAAACCGTTTCCCCAGTGCAAACGCACTCGGTATCGGCACTTCTCAGTGTAATAGAAAATAACAAGTTGACAATACTCCACGCAAAAAATGAATTTTACTGATTCTACCGGATTAGGT
>JAISBG010000350.1 GCA_031266315.1 Planctomycetaceae bacterium
TTTTAATATTAAAGGATTATAAAAATTAGAAATTAACAACAAAAAATTATTATAACATGGCAATGACTGTCCCACAAATACCTACAGGAAAAGTGTCCCACGAATCCCTGTACTTGACCCTTAATCATTTTGATTATTCACCTGAATTTGGTTTGAAAATACCCGGTATTGTCATTGAATCCGCTGTCCAAAGCCGTTCGTTAATATTACAAACATTTATTGAAACAATAGAATAATGCGAATTCTCATATTTACGCACAATTATTTTCCTGAAGGTAATGCTTTGGCGTCACGGTTTACGGCAATGTGTCAACATTGGGTTGCGTTGGGGCATGAAGTTCAGGTTATTACAAATACACCGAACTTTCCTGCCGGACAGATTTTTGATGGTTACAAAAATAAATTTGTACAACATGAAATCATTGACGGCGTTCATGTTACCCGTGTTTGGACATACGTCACTCCTAATAAAGGAACATTAAAACGTATGGTCAGTTTTATTGTTTTTATGTTCATGGCGGTTTGGATTGCTCTGTTTCAAAAACGACCGGATATAATCATCGGAAGTTCACCACAATTTTTCGCGGCATGGGCAGGGTTAATTTCGTCACGTCTTCATTGGCATCGCGTCCCGTTCATCGCCGAAATTCGTGATTTGTGGCCCGATTCCATTGTTGCCGTCGGAGCCATGAAAAATAAAAAGTTGTTGGCAATAATTTATTGGCTCGAAAAATTACTTTACCGCAAAGCAACTCATCTTGTTACAGTCGGTCCCGGTTACGCCGAAGACTTAAAGGATAAAAATGTACCGGAAGAAAAAATTTCAATAATTCCTAACGGCGTCGATAAAGAATTGTTTCTTGATAAGTTACCGGACGAAAATTTTCGTACAAAATATAATCTGGAAAATAAAACCGCTTGCGCCTACATCGGAACAATCGGTATGGCGGCAGGACTTGAAATTGTGCTTAATGCCGCCGAACAACTTCAAAAACTTAATCGCAACGATATTATTTTTTTCCTAATAGGAGAAGGAGCCGAGCGTGAAATATTACAAAAAGACGCGGAAAATCGCCAACTCAATAACGTTATCTTTACAGGAATGATTCCAAAAAATAACGTGCCGGAAATTCTTGCCGCAATTGATATTTGTTTTGTTCACTTGAAAAAGAAACCGTTGTTTACCCGTGTTTTACCGTCTAAGATATTCGAAATGGCAGCGATGAAAAAACCGATTATTCTTGGCGTTGAAGGTTTTGCCGCACAATTAATCCGTGAAGCCAACGCCGGAATTTGTATCGAACCGGAAAATACCAACAACTTCCTTGAAGCACTCGAACTTTTAGTACAACAACCGGAACTCCGAGAAAGTTACGGAGAACATGGGCAACAATACGTCCTCAAATATTACAATCGGCAACACCTTGCTGAAAAATATATTCAGGTTATGGAATCAATAATATATTCCTCCAACAACAATAAACATCAATAATCAGATCATTAAAAGATGATTCTGTTTTGTTACATAAAAATTTTGTAACTGTGAACGACTGTAAAATAATCGTAATCAAAAAATCCTATTTTACGTATCTTTTACATTGTTAATTTTAGGAAAGTGTAAACAATAAATCAAGTTAATTATTTTTTAAAAACATTATGATTAAAATAATTTGTATTGTTGGTGCCAGACCTAATTTTATGAAGATTGCTCCGATCATGGAGGTATTTAACGCTCATCCCAAAATAGAGCCGATTCTTGTACATACTGGTCAACATTATGACGAAAAAATGAGCGATTTGTTTTTTCGTGAACTTGGAATCCCAAAACCCGACATCAATCTCGGTATCGGAAGCGGTTCTCATGCTGTTCAGACGGCAGAAATTATGAAAGCGTTTGAACCGATTTGTCTTGAGTTGAAACCGGATTATGTTCTTGTTGTCGGTGATGTCAATAGTACGATTGCGTGCGGACTTGTTACGGTTAAACTCGGTATTAAACTAATTCATGTTGAGGCAGGTCTGCGAAGCGGTGACCGTACCATGCCGGAAGAAATCAATCGGATTTTAACGGACTCGATCAGTGATTTATTATTTTGTACAGAAAAAAAAGGCGTTGATAATCTTTTGAGTGAAGGAACAAAATTAGAAAAAATTCATCTCGTCGGTAATGTCATGATTGACACTCTTTTGAAAAACAAAAATAAAGCCGAACAATCACCCATTCTCGATAAAATGCAATTAACTCCAAAACAATACGCAACAATGACATTACATCGTCCAAGTAATGTTGATAATCAGACGGTTTTTTGTAATTTATTTGATGCTATTGAAGAAATTCAAAATGATATACCAATTGTTTTTCCCATTCATCCGCGCACAAAAAATAATATTTCAGTTTTCGGACTCGAAAAACGTGTTGCGAAAATGTCCAATTTGCAATGGTCGAACCAATCGGGTACCTTGATTTTCTCAAACTCAATGCGAACGCTTATGTGGTTTTGACTGATTCCGGCGGACTTCAGGAAGAAACAACCATTACAAGTTCCTTGTATCACACTTAGAGAAAATACGGAACGCCCAATTACTTGTAAAATTGGTTCCAATCAATTGACCGGCACGAATCCGATGAACATTCTTGCCGCCTATCGAAAAATCAAAAACCGTCAACTTCCGCTTCCAATGATTCCAGAACTTTGGGATGGGCAAGCCGCAGAACGAATCGCTAAAGTAATCGTATCGTTTACGGTTTAATTTATAAAATGTGTACATGAACTTATTAAAAAAATTATTCCTGATAATGGCACATTTTTTAATGGAACAATAATAATTCATGAATAAAAAGTAGTGATAAAATAATTTTTTATCCTAATTAGTTCTTGTTGATTTTACGGTTTCCACGAGATTTTGTTCTTCAAAGTCAATTTGTCGCAGTTATGCTGTGCCATAACATCAATAAGACTGCGTTGGAAAGTGAACATAATGTTAATTAAGAGTAAAAATGTAACTAAATCAGCGCCCCAGCCCGTGAACGCCATGAATTATTTTATGCAAAAAAAGATTTTATTTCTCAAGTTTTTCATGGAGACAGCCGAACTCAAATATTCAAAATTATTAATTCAAATCATCAGAGTCTCTTGAAAGCACCAACATTTTCTACTATGATAAATTCGTTTGGCATTGTGTCCGGTTCATGAAGTTCCGGTTATACGTCGAAATCATCAGTTGCCAACACCTAAAATACCGACATCGGGCGAAATTTATAAACGTTTCAAAATAAAATTTCCAATATCATTTTGCATTGCAATAATCATAACCTGTTTGTAATTAATAGTTTAACATCAATTCCCGTCCCTAGTGAACAACGCCGTTTTGAGGAGTGAACCCGGCAGTGAACTGCCACTTATATGTTTATGTAAGTCTTTGCGACAAAAAAACTTACGCCAAACCTGAAAGAGGTGGGCAACCTTTCGCTGAAAGGTTGTGTCGGCGATAGCCGACTTATCCCTGTTTACGGTTGGTAATTTGATTCCAAAACAGAAGGCAACACGGTTTGCCATCGTTAAATCTGATTCACTGTCGGTGAGTACACCGACGCGACCTTTTAGCCAAAGGTCGCCTACCTGATGTTTATTTACTTATGATTGCTTGCTTTTAACGAAAAATTCCGCTGAAATAATATTACAAATTTTTTAAAATTCTTAAAAAGTTTCCAAAATGTATCAGAATAATATTATGACAATAATGACACGTTTTCCGGTTTGGTGTTGTGTTTTATTATTTTTCCTGTTGTCCGGCAATTCGGTTTTGGGGCAGGAAGATGAAAGTTGGGCGAAAATGCTTCAAGGGTTTAAGGATCCGGAACGAAAATATTTCGATACCGCTCTGGAATATCTCCATTGGATGCAAACCAGTCCTCTTTGTCCGCCGTCGCTGAAAAAGCAGATTGATTATCAGGTTGCGGTTGTTCACCTTGACGCGATAGAATCAGGGAACACCTTCCTGCCTCGCGACGAACATATCAAAAAATGTCGCGAATCTCTGGAGAAATTCATCAAAGAAAATCCGCAACATGATCTCATGTTCGATGCTCAATCAACACTTGGACGTCTTTTCATGGAAGAAGGGCGTACCGCCATGTTGTACGCAACTCACGAAACCACTAAAAACGCTGAACGGGAACAATATCGTGTCAAAGCCCGTGATAATTTCAAAAAAGCGTTGCCGTTTTTTGAAGCCGCAGACAAGTTGGCAACAGAACAGGCAAAGAAACTTCAGGACACGCAAAAAGCCAATCCTGCCGCAGTGAAAGAAGATGCTTTGTATGCCGCTTACGGACGGTTTCTTGCCGGAAAAATTCTCATCAATCTGACAAAATCGGATATTGCCAAGACGTATCCCGATAATAGCAAAGAATTTAAGGACGGATTAACCGAAGTGGCGAAAGCGTTTTCCGCTTTATCATCGAAATATGTTGAATATACGGCGGGGTTTGAAGCCAAACTTTACGCCGCTAAAGCCTACAAAGATTTGAACGACTTCAAAACGGCGCGGGGATTACTCGGTGAATTGAACACGTTGCAAGGCGATGAATTTTTGAAAATACGCAACGAATCGCTCACAATGGCTCTCGAAATGAATCTGATTGAAAAAAAGCCGGAAAATTATCTTGATTCCATAAATCGGGCTCGCGCGTGGAATGAGAATGTTCCGATTTCGTGGAAAATTTCGAGAGAAGGACAACAGATTTTTGTACTTGCGGCTAAGAATTTTATCGCTTATGCGGAAACAATTAAATCGAATAAAGCGGAACATGATAAAGCGGTTCGGGATGCCGGAGTTTTTTTGAGACAGGTTCGGCAAACTTATCCTTCGTTTGCCAAAGAAGCACGGGAACTCTTGCAAAAGATTGGTGCGGTTAAAATTGATAAGGGAAAGCCGGAAAATTTCGAGCAAGCCAAAGAATATGCGGAAGACGATTGGCGTGAATTTACAATTGCCTACTCCGAATTTCAGGACGCACAAGGAAACAATAAAGAAAAATTGAAAAAGAATGTTGACGAAATTGCTCAACGTTGTATTGCGTCCATTGATTTGGCAATCAATATGCGTGAAACCGGAACGCCCATGACCGAAATTAACGCTTTACGTCTCAATCTGGTTCGGGTTTACGGGTTGTTGGGAAAAACATTGGAAGCGGCAATTCTTGCCGATTATCTGACGCAACATTATTCCGGTTCGCCGGATGCGGACAAAACGGCAATAATGGCGGTTCGGCTTTATCGCCAAGCGTTTGTGGAAGACAAACTTGCGGGACATGATTCGTCCGCTGTTGCGGAACGTTTGGATAAACTCTGTGCGTTTATTATGTCGCGTTGGGAAGGACAGGAAGTTACCGGCGAAGTTCAACTGCTTCGGATTGAGACGGCAATTGACAACGGGAACATCGAAGAAGCCAAAAAACTGTTGACCGAAACTGCCGCCGGAACACCGCAACGTGTTTCAGCGGAACTCAAAATCGGACAATCACTCTGGAATCGTTACGCAACTCTTTCCAAGTTACCGGAAGATTCCGACGAAAAACCGCAAAAAAATGATCTTGACGCTTTACTTTCTGATGCAAAAAAACAGTTGGAACTTGGTTTGAACGGAAAAATCAAACTGATTCAAGAGAATAAGGTCAAAGTTGATGCCGCATCGGTTCAATCCGCTCTTGCGATGTCTCAAATTTTTCTCAACACGAATGAATCGGAAAAAACAATTCATTGGTTGACCAATCCGCAAGTAGGACCGCTGGCATTGATTGCCAATCCTCCCGCAACTGTTGATAAAACATTGCTTAAAAATTTGCAACTGAGCGCATCAATGCTTCTTCTTCGTGCTTACGTCGGAGCGGAACAACTCGACAAAGCGGAAGAAACCATGAAACAACTCGAAACAATTATCAAAGAGCAGGCAGCCGAAAGCGGTACCGGAACAGAAGAACAAAAATTGACTCAGATTTATATTTCTCTTGGTCGGCAACTTGAAAACCGGCTTAAAGAGTTGAATGATTCCGGCGAAACCGAACAAGCGGATAAAGTGGCTCAAGGATTTGAAATGTTCCTTAAACGTATCAAAAATCGTGGTGAAACAAATACCTTCCAATCACTTTACTGGGTTGCGGACACGTTTTATCGTCTTGGTAGCGGTATGTCAACGGATAAAACTGTTTCGGATAATGCCGCCGGATATTACAAAGCGGCGGGAAGTACTTACATTGATATTCTGAAACGTCTTGCCGACGAACCGGATTGGGCGCCGGAACGCGCCGCCGATACAATTAAGGTTCGTTTGGCGGAATCGTTGCGATGTGTCGCTCCAAACGAAAAAGACAAAGAACGACGCGAAAAGATTTTCAATTCCGCAATGAAATATGTTGCCGATCTTCTCGAAGAGTCGGAAAATCGTATTGATATTCAGATTGAAGCGGCGAAAACATTGGAATCTTGGGGAAAAAATGATCCGTCGAAATTGATTCGTGCTGTTGCGGGTCGGTTTCCGTCCGCGCAGGTTTGGGGCTGGAACGGTATCATCAAACGGACTTCTGTCAATGTTGATCGTTTTTCAGAATTTTATTACGAAGCATATTGGAGTAAATTCCGTTGCGTTATTGACATTGCTAAAAATGAAAAAGAGGCACCGAAAAAGGAAAAACTTCTTACGGATGCCAACCGTGATTTTATTGCTTTAATTCAGTTGCGTCCACAACTTGGCGGACAAGAATGGTTTGCCCGATTTGATCAGGTGTACAAAAGTCTGGAACGCATCAACGGAAAATCCAAACCGGCAGGAATTAAGGAATTGCTCAAAACGTTGGGTGAAACACAAATTGCTGTTCAGGAAGTGGACAATATCAAAAATAAAACACCCGAAGAACCGGAAACAAAAACCGTTTCGGAAACTCCGAAAAAATCAAAAAAACAAACCAAAACAACCGCAAAACCCAAAAAAGATTCAGGAAATTTCGGTATTTTTATTGGTATTGGTATTGCGGTGATATTTATACCGGTTGCCTTTTTCATCGTCTTCCGAAAGAAAAAACGATAATCCTTAACAGAAAATTATTCTGATTCTACCGGATTAAGTTCCGAGCATTGAAAAGTTCGTTTTAAACGCGAAAATTGGTGGGCTATTTATCAAAAACTTCGCTGAAGGGTCGCGCCGGCTGACTCTGCATTGACTCCAAAACGGAAGGCAACACAATTTGCCGTCGCTAATCTGGTTCACTGCCGGCAAGTACGCCGACGCAACCTTTTAGCAAATAGCAAAAGGTTGCCTACGCTGTGGTCGCCCACCTGATAATTGCTTGCCTTTAACGAAAATTCCGCTGAAATATTACCAATGAATTTACTATTTCGGGGAGACACCCAATACGGTAGAATTAGATATTTTACTTTTTGTTGATATTTTTTGCAAAAAAGTTGAAAAAAGAAAAAAATTCCCCTCTTGACTTCTAGTTCTATTTTGCATAAACTCTAAAACTAATTCAATCATATTGCGTTTTTGCCGTGATTGTTTTGCGGCAATATTTCGCAATGATTTCAACAAAACCTTATAAAATAAGGATTATGACAATGAAAAACTTCGTAGAAAACGCTTTGAACAACTCACGGAAAAATTCGGTGAAAAGTCAAATGTTAAAATGGGAAAGCGAGGGGGGGGGGGGCAGTATATGGTGAAAAGGAAAAATTAAACGAAGAGTTTTCTCTTGCCGAACACAATTTTTCAAATTTCTTATCTCTT
>JAISBG010000391.1 GCA_031266315.1 Planctomycetaceae bacterium
ATGATTGCCTATGAAATATTACCTATTATTTTACGATTCCGGCAGGAATTACAGTTTGGCTGGAATGGCGGCAAACACGGATTGTTGCGGCGGACGGGTCGTATTTGTCCGAATTGGTATAACGAAGAATCAATGTTCCGGCAAGTTCAATAGATTCCTGAATTTCTTCGCCAATCAGTATTGCGGTAGGACCTTGAAACGATTCGGGGATTAACAGAATCGACGGTCGGGCATCGGATCGGGCAAACAGTTCTTCCAGACGTTTACAATGATTTTCATTTCGGGCTAAAACCATTTTCACTTTCGGCGAAATACGGAGTTGCCGACCGGCGTTCAAGATTTCGGCGTCCCAATTTGTTGGGTGCGGCTCATGTTGAAACAGGTCGAATACTTTCGGGGCGTAGGATTTTTCGCAAAGAAAACAACCTGTTGACATCGGCGGGATTTTTTTAATGCCCAACCGATGTGCCAATGCAATCGCCCGACCGCGCCCGCGTCCGGTATAACGGTGCAATCTTTTCCGGTCAATCCAACCTTGTAATTCCGGCTGTGTCGGAATCATGGCTCCGGCGGAAAGCGGACGCACGATGTAACCGTCAAGTTCCGATTCCCGTTGAATAAGACGGAGTTGATGTTGCATCTGGTTGTTCGGACGCTGACCAACCACATCTCCCGAAACAACAAAACCGGCTCCGAATTGTTCCATCTGCTCTTTGGCAACACGGTACATCTCAATACGGCAATCAATACACGGATTCACCGCTTTGCCGTAACCAAAACGCGGATGAGCAATTTGTTCCATATATTCGTTGCCGGTACGGTAAACAATCAACTCCATTTCAAGAGCATCTGCCGCTTTTTGTGCCGGTTCGGAACGGTCATAAAAAGGAGTTGCGAAATTCAGTCCGGTTACTTCAATTCCTTGTTCCTGAATAATTCGTGTTGCCAACAAACTGTCCAGACCGCCGGAAAAAAGAACTATCGCTTTCATTGGTGTTTATTTTGTAATTTTCTGAAGGTTTGAAATGCTTCCGGAATAGATTCGAGAATGGAGGTTGCCGTAACCGATTCTTCGCCAAGCCGGTCGGCTGCGAAATCGCCCGCCAAACCGTGTAGAAAAACTCCCGTTTTTGCCGCATCAAACGGAACAAATCCTTGAGCCAGCAACGCCGCCAGAATTCCGGTCAAAACATCACCGCTTCCGCCTGTTGCCATTCCCGGATTGCCGGTCGGATTCAACGCAACAATGTTGCCGTCTGTTGTAATCGTTTCGTGTCCCTTCAATACCAAAACAACTCCGTGTTGTTCTGCAAAATCTTTGGCAACCGCAATTCGTTCTGTTTGCGATTCTTTGTCCTCTTCATCGGGAGTCGGCAAACCTCTGAGCCGCGCTAATTCGCCGGAATGTGGTGTTAGGATAATATTTTTGTTGCCGAGAGATCGGAAAAACGAGTTAAAGTGTTCTGTTCCGAGCGACGCCAAAGTATTGAGCGCGTCCGCATCGACAACAACAGGACAAAGAATCTCACGAAGTAACAACGGAATCAATAAATCAATCTCCGCAGAACGTCCCAAACCGGGACCAAGAAAAGTTGCGGTTACGGTGGCAAGGTGATTGAGCAGTGGTTCAAGAGCGGTTTGAGAAAATCGCCCTTTTTCGTCGGCAGGGCAAGGCAATGTGGTGAGTTCCGGGTAAAATCCGGCAACTGTTTCAAGAATTGGGTCGGGAATTGCCAACCGCACCAAACCCGCTCCGGCAACAAGCCCGGAACGTCCCGCCAAAGCAACCGCTCCCGCCATACCCCGCGACCCGCCAACACCAAGAACCGTACCAAATATCCCCTTGTGTCCCGTCCGCAAACGCTTGGGCAACACCGGAAGTAAAACAATATAATGAGATAATAAATTGTAATTGTTCACCGAATTGATACCGTAATTCTAAGTATTTTTCACCAGCGTAAGTTGGCATGAATTGTATTAGGAAGCCAAGAATAAATTAAAAAATCTCTCCACAACCTCATTTATAACCTAATTTTTCTGACGAAACAACCTCAGTAGCAAAAAGAATAACAAATATCCTAACCTCATTACTTCATTAAAAATTATCAATGAGGTAATGAGGTTCGTTTATTATTGTTCTTTGGCTACTGAGGTTATTTCGTCAGAAAAATTAGGTTGAAAATGAGGTTAAAATAAGAGAATCGTTGAACAAATTCCCACATATTTTGAAGTCCTGATTTGCGTGATACGTTCTGATGAAAGCCTCATCGTATCGTTTTGATTGGGGATTGTAATTCACGGACAGATAAAAGATCACTTATTAGATTCTTTACTGTTATAAAAGGTTCCATGGAAGGGTCATGTACTTTTTCAAGAAGTTTAGAATCAAAATCGAAATTTGTTTCATTCTCTAATGTCTCCATAAAATAGGCGCAATTAAATTCCCAAAGCCAATGTGATACATATATATCACGTTCTATTATATCGTTTGGTACAATCAAATCGGACGGAATTTTCGCTAGTATTGAGATTGTATTTCGTACTGCCAAAACAAAACTCTCGGTATCGTTATCAATATTGGCGTCCAACTCACAATCTTTAATGAACTTTTCTGTCGTAATTGGATGTCTGGACAAAATAATATCTCGTTGAATTTTTCTATGCAGATATGTTTGTCTCAACGATAACATTGCAATATAAACCCAAATAAAAAGAATAATTATTGAAATCAATTTGAAGAACAACATAATCATTTCTTCCTTTATTTGGTCATCTGATTACCGTGCGTTTTCAGGGGCAAAGTCGGCTAACGCCGACGCGATGTTTTAGCAAAACATCGCCCACCTTATGATTGCTTACCTTTAATGAAAATTCTGCTGAACTCAATACCCCGTGCTGCACTTCGTTTGCACGGGGGTATCCACGTGAAAGTCCTACGGACTAAAAATCATGAATAAACAATTCACCTTGACTTTCATCCTAAACGGTTACTTTTTAACTACGGGGCGGAACTGGAGCTAATAATTCATTTTTAACCACCGAGGACACAGAGAAAAGATTTTTTGACTTTTTTGAACAATTTTTTTGAACAACTGGAATACACGAAACTTTTGTTTCTTTACTTTATGTATTTTAAGCCGGTCAAAACATTGATCAAAAAAATTATCTCAGTGAACTCTGTGCTCTCTGTGGTAAAAATTAAAAATGTATTTTTAGAGATGCCCAAAAAATAAAATGATCGGTTTTTATTTTCCCATTTTATTTTCCCAATTCGTCGGCAATACGGTCGGCTCCGTAGATTTTTCGTAACGATTCGACAATCACATCGGCGTGTACCGAAACACATCGGCTTTGCAATTCGGTATAGACGAAGTTGTTTGAAAGCGAATAAATGTTACCGTCAAACGCCAAACCAACAACTTCACCTTTGGTGTTGATCAACGGACTACCGCTGTTGCCGCCAATAATATCGTTTGTCGTTACCAAATTGAATGCGGTGTTTGGATTGAGTTTTTCCTTGCCGTCCTTCCAACTTTTCGGCGGGTCAAACGGTTCTTTGAATTTTTGTTTCTCCGCACGGTCGAACATTCCGGCAATTGTTGTAATGGGCGGAACATCGGTTCCGTCGTCTTCTTTGTAACTTTTCACCGCACCGTAAGAAAGCCGAAGTGTGAAGGTTGCATCGGGATAAACACTTGTTCCTAATTTTTCGAAACGCTTTTTTGCCAACTCCGCGTATGCTTCCGTCATCGGGGCTTCGACTTCATTTTCGTAGGCTTCACGATATTTTTTCGCAAATGGTTCTAATCGCAACGCTAATTGAATCATCGGATCGCCCGAATATTTAACCGCATTGATTCCTTCTTCGGCAATTCGTTTTCGTTCCGCAATATCCCGAACTTTGGAACGGAGAATAAGTTCCGTTGCGTATTCTTTCGGCGATAAATCAAAATCCAACACGGGAACCCAATTGCCCCAAGTGCCGCCGTATGCATCACGTACATGATTCAATGAATCCGTCAGTTTCAGAATTTCAATATCTTCATAAATCGGCGTATCAGCAAAAAGTGTTTGTTTAAGCGATTCAAGATTTCCGTCGCGATATTCTTTTAAACGTTCGGAATTAGGTTTTTCCGTTTCATAGGCAAGCCGAACCAACATTCGGGCAATTTTGAACGTTTGACTGTTGAATGCCTCGCCTAACTCAAAAAAATCATAAGCAAAATATCGTCCCTGAGAAGCAAGAAGGCAAGCGTTGAATATTTTTTCTTCAGGGGAAGAAGTTTTAGACCATTGCTCTTTAGACCATTGATTTTGGGACGTTAATGAAATTGATTGCGGCAGGTTTTTCCACAGTGACGGTGTGCGAAGACCTTGTAATTGCCCGATTGCCCGCTTGCGGTAATTTTGAACGGCTCCAAGATCATCAGCAATCCGGCGTTGATTTTCAAGGCTGCGGCTGCTGAACGCCGAATAAATCACTTCACGCCGATAAAGTTTTTGTAACCGCTGTGGAAAGTAGATGTCGCGTTGAAATTCGAGATGTTCGCGTGTGTAAGAACGTTCCGTTCTGCCGGGAAAACCTGAAACAAAAACAAGTTCGCCGTCTTTCACGCCGTCGGTTGACCATTTCAAAAAATGTTCAATTTTTGCCGGTTTGCCGTCTTCGTAAGCACGGAAAAGTGAACAGTCAACACAATAACGCGGATATTCGTAATTGTCGGGATCGCCGCCGAATGCCGCAATATTTTGTTCCGGCGCCCAAACGAGCCGAATATCGTTATAAATTTTGTAATTGTAAAGCCGGTAAACACCGCCTTGATACAATGTTGTAACTTCACAGCGAAGTTTGGTTTTGTCGGCTGCTTCTTTTTCAATTGCCGCGATCACCGAATTGCGTGCTTTTTGGGCTTCTTCGGCGGACATTTTCGGTGTTACGGCGGCGTTGACTTTTTCCGTAACATCTTCCGATGAAACCGGAACAAGAATTTCAAGACCTTCACACGGCAATTCGTCGGCAAACGTTTTGGCGTAAAAACCGTTTTCGAGCAAATTATTTTCTGGTGTACTGAGTTCGTGCAAGTTTCGCGCTCCGACGTGATGGTTTGTCATAATGAGTCCCTGCGACGAAACAAACGACGCACTGCCGCGACGAGCAAAACGAATCGACGACTGCTGAACATGTTGAAGCCATTCCGGTGTTAATTCAAAACCGTATTTCTCTTTTACTTGTTGCGTCGGCGGTTGCTCGAACAACCACATCCCTTCGTCGGCACCAACCGGAATCAGGAAACAACAACAGCAACAAAATAAAGCAACAAAAAATGTCCTTCGTAATTTTGAGATTCGCGTAATCATAAACATAGTCTCCTTAAGTGTTAAAAAATTGGTAATCTTTCAGCAGAATTTTCGTTAAAGGTCTGCAATTATGAGGTGGACAACCTTTCGTAGGTGGGCGACCTTTTGCTAAAAGGTCGCGTCGGCGTATTCGCCGACAGTGAACCCAATTAACGACGGCAAATTGAGTTGCCTTCCGTTTTGGAATCAATACAGAGTCAACCGGCGCGACCCTTCAGCGAAGGGATCGCCCACCTCTTTTCTGGATACTTAATTCGGTAGAATCAACCGTTTTGCTTGCAATTTTTTATTAACGTTGCAGTAATCCTAGTAATAATTGGGCATTTTGTCCGTTTTGTTGTAAGACGGAAATATTCGACTGCATTAAAAGTTGTTGGCGTGCCAAAGCCGATGATTCTACGGCAAAATCTGTATCCACAATTTCACTGCGCGCTCCGGTTTCAATCTCAATCGCGTCCACCATGTTTTGCATGTTCGCCTGAATCCGGTTTTTTTGGAACGCCCCCAACCTTCCCCGAAGTTCCGAAACCTCCGCCGTAACTTCCTCCACGATTTTAAACGCGGTTGCCGTGTCCGTCAGTAAATCGTAAGGTCCACCGGTTTTGAGTTGAGAAAGATAACCGCTCACTCCGCCCAATGCCACCGTGTGGACACTCTTTACCGCAATTCGGGCTTGTTGCTCCGAAACAACATCAGGTCCCAATTGGATCAATGCCCCGCCGCCCGTAATGCGGAAACCCAAAACATCGCCCTTTTGAACATTCGGATTTATCCACACCGACATGTCCAAATCAGATGTTGCTGTCGAAGCAATTCTGCCGGTTCCGGTCGCAAGTTGACCGTCAATCTCGGCAATAATATCCGTTCCATAACTTTTTTCCGCAATGTTGCCAAACCGATCCGTCAACGGAAAATCCGTTTCCAAAACCGCACGAATCGCTACAAATTCCTGACTGCCGTATTCGACGGAATGGAACGTCATTCCAAGATGAGCGTTGTCGCTGTTACCAAGCATGGACGCCCCTAGTTTTGTCCCCGCCGAATGAACCCTGAGCGTTCCTGAATCGCCAATGTGAACCGAATCCTCGCCGTTGGGAACTAACGATGTTCCTTCCGCAATTGCCGGAAGCGACGCTTCAAAATAATCTTGAACCTCCGGCGTCGAATTGATCAAATCAACAATTTCCCGCGCCGTCGCCGGATTATCCGGCGAAACTCCAATTGTCAACTGTTTCGACGATGCATCGTAGGAAACCCGCGAACCATTCGAATCAGCAACAATAACAATTTCCGTATCATCCCACTGTTCGCCGGCTTGTTTTGCAGAAACCTGAAACATGGCGTTGATGCCGTTAGCGGAAACAACCGTCCCTTCCGGGCGTAAATCAGCCGGACGTATTCCTCCGGTCAGTGTTGCCCAATCACCAACCGCAACTCGTCCGCCGCCATCCGACAACGCTCCACGTGAAGCAACAAATTGCGTGTTCAAAACCGGATCATCGTTAATCAGTTTTACAATATCATCAACGGTTGTAACCGATTGAGACGGAATACCAATGGTCAACTCTTTTGAAACCGAATTGTATCGGGCAACCGGTCCCTCCGTGTCCGCAACAACCCGAACTGTCGTATTATTGTAAGATGCTCCGGCATAACGCGACGTAATTGTGAAATCCGAATATTGCCCGTTTTTCGATGAAACGGTTGCGGTCGGATATTCTTCCCTAATACCCGAACCATAACTCGAAAATATCAAATCGGGATATTGTCCGTCTAAAATAACACAGTCAATCGCTGTCGGATCGTAAGTCGGTTTTAACAAACCGTTTCCGCTGTTGGATTGTCCTGTGGTACAAACCGGTCTGTTAGGATTGTCCGGGTCAAGAACCGAAACACTCATTCCCAAACGGTCAAGAATTTGTTTTGATTCTTCCGTTTAAGGATCATTGAAAAATCGCACAAGATCATTTGCCGTTGTTTTTACAAGACCGTCGGCATCTGTTTCGAGGTGAACTAAAAGCGTTCCCGATGAAACAATACCGCCGGAAGTTTGCCCAACTTGCGCGTCAATCCCGCGATAACCGGAATCTTGGAATACCGGCGGTTGATTCGGATTGTAAGAAGTTAGGGGAATCACGCTAAACCGTGAACTGACAAACGGATCATCGGCAACAAGTTTTTTAAGGTCTTCCATCGAAAAATCGTTGCGCAACGGATCATCGGCGCGACCGGTAAAATCAACCGAAATAACCACGGCGTTACGTTCCGAGTCGAAAACAACGGATTCTTCTGCCTTGTCGCGAAGTAAAACGGCAACCTGATCATTTTCCAAACCCGGCGAAAGTGAACGGAGTGTAAACGAAGTTCCCGCATCTAAACCTTGAATTTGGGCAGACGCATAGCCGTAAACAGGCGGATAGGTCGAGTCGTCAATCGATAACGGTGTTCCCGGCGTACTGACAAACCGAATCGACGGCGAATTTTGCGGGGCAAGAAATTGTAAATAATTATTTTCTTTAACGTTTCCATAATAGGCAACTTCCGCAAACGGTGATACGGTTGCCAAACCGGTTGAATCACTCGGAAGCGTTGCCGAAAGTTGACCGGTTCCGTCCGTATTTTTAAGGAGCGGCGACGTGTTAATCAACGTTGCAACTTGTTCCGCCGTCGTGAGAACACTTCCACCGTCAACTCCGATTTTCGACTGTTCAAATGCGGTTGACGGAATCAAGGCTCCGGTTCCGTCAGACGGCAGCGTATGCCGCAACTCAAAATAAGTGTCGGCAACCGGAGACGATTTAATCCAATCCGCAAGATCATTGACGGTTGTGTTGTTCGGATCATTCGGATTCGACTCGTTGTAAGAAACATTGATTTGAAACGTTTTCGGAGAACTTTGCAACTGGACATCGATTCCCGGTGTTTGATCCGTTCCGTAAACATTGTTGAAAACAAACTGAATATCGTTAAACGTTTCTCCGGCATATTTGGCGGCAATCGAAAACTCGTTGTCGGAAATACCGTCCTGATTGCCGTTGTAATGATATTCCGCGTTTTTCCAAAGTTCCGTCTGCAAAACGACTTCCACAACTGTCGGCTCATTGCCGTTTGACGGCGAAACATTAATTGTTGGAATTTCGTTTCCTTCCTTCGGTGCCGTGTAACGGACAACAAAATTTCCCGCTGCGGTTCCGGGTTCGCTCGCGGTCAGAATCACATCGTTATTTTTTCCGTAAGACGTCAAACCGAGAGTTCCCGCCGTCGATTCGGAATAAACGGTTGCCGCAACACCGGTGGCATCGCTGAAACGGTTCACGGTATCCGCAATGTCTAACACGGTTGCGTTTTTGTCAAACGTCAATGTTTGATAACCGCCGGTTCCGCCAATGTCCAACACAACATCGTTTTTTAATGCTCCGTAAGGATAATAAAGTTCCGCCTGACGCGGCGGTTCGAGAACCTGAACCGCAATATCTTTTTCCGTTCGTCCTAAAAAATTCGCTTGATTGATATTCAAAAGATCAATCTTATTTTTGTCAATTCCATAAGTTGTAAAATCAAGGGAACCGTCAATAAGTTTTTGATTTTGATACGTTGTCGAATAGGACAACATGTCAATAGAATTTAACACAGCATCGGTTTGAATCTGCAACATTGCCAGTGTTTCCTGATTTTCGGCTCCGGTGTTGGCTGCCTGCGTGACCAAACCGCGAAGATCATTCAGCAAACCGTTCAAATGCGACATCGTGCTGTCTATCGTCGAAATAACCGAATCCGCCCGTTGACAGTTGGCAACTGCCTGAGAAAGGGAAACAATATCCGTCCGCATCGCCGTGCCGGAAATAAAACCAATCGGATCATCGCGTCCGGAATGAATACGGAGACCAGACGATAAATTACGAACCGATTGGGAAAACGCCGACTCCGTCTGCTGAAGCGTTAGCCGCCCAATCATCGAATTAATGTCAACTTTCAGATTGGTAGGATGATAAATTGTTGACATATCAAGGAAATTGAGATTTGATAAATAGAAATCAGAAAAAAATATTGACAAATTGATAAACCGTCGTCGGATTGTATCGGTTATTCCGGCTGTTCAAAATAAATCAATTTTCACGCTAATTCATAAACATTAAAAAACATTCGATTAGGTAATGCAGTAGGATTGCAAGTTTTTCCTCCGCTCCCTTTAGGACAAAAGTATCTACACATCTTTTTTGACACAATAGGCACTATAGATAAGATTATAGGCAAAATAGATAAAGGCAACTTCTAAAAATCTTTACAAAGATTTATTTTTTGACAAGATATACATGACTTACCGGATTTTATTTGATTTTTTATCATGTAAATTCTGTAAATCATGTCAAAAAATAGGTTTTTAGAAGTTGCCATACGATTAAAACCTAATTGGTAGTCTGTCTCGTGACATTGACCATTATTTGTCTCGCTCAGGCAGAGGGAAGAGTTCATGATTTTCAACTGTTCAAAGACGATATCGGGAATAGTCT
>JAISBG010000474.1 GCA_031266315.1 Planctomycetaceae bacterium
ATTCTGCTTTTTAGGCAGTCGTTTTATAAGGTCTTGACCGCATGTCAAAGACAAAATAAAGCCCTATCGGGTTAACGTTTTTCCTAACAATCCTATCAATTCAGTGAATGGTTACTAAATTTTTAACGAAAATTCCACTGAATAATTACAAAATTATTAATTTTACAAAAATACAAACTATGACATTTAATCCTGAAACGGTACGAAAATTGTTGTTAAAAATTGTTGCGCGACCGGATTACAAAGCAACAAAGGTAAAAAAACTTTTGGAATCTCTTGGTTTAGCTCACGGCGAGCTCAAAGAGTTACGGAAACTCGTTAAGGAAATGGTTGCACGCGGAGAGTTAACGTATGGTTCGTCTCATCTTGTTCTTCCGGCGCAACTCCAAAAGCGTTCAGCGGCAACTGTGAACAAAAAAGCAGAAAATGATACAGTTACATCAAACGCAAAAAGTTCACCCAATGCGAGTAAAAGTTTACCAAGCACGAATTTAATTACGGGTCGGTTTCAACGCCGTCCGTCCGGTATTGGATTTGTTCGTCCGCGTGCGGTTGCCAACGATGCTCCAGTCAACGATATTTTTGTTCCGGCTCACTGGACACGTGATGCGGCTTCCGGTGATACGGTTGTTGTTGAAATTATGGAACGTCGCCCCAAAGATGATTACGGACGTTCCACAAAAAATCGCAACAAGAAAAGCCGTGATAAAAATTCCCGTTACGCCGAAGAAGAACGCGGCGCACGTGGTCGGGTTGTCGAAATTTTGGAACGGGCTTCGAATCGTTTTGTCGGAACGTACAATATTGAACAAGGTTGGGGTTATGTCCAGATTGACGGTTCCGTGTTCAAACGGATGATTCCAATCGGCGACGCAACCGCCAGTTCCGCGCGAACCGGCGATAAAATTGTTGTCGAGATGATTAACTTTCCAACACTGTACAACGATGGTGAAGCGGTGATTGTTGAAGTTCTTGGATCGCATGGTGTGCCGGGTTTGGACACGCTGCTCATTTTACGGCAATTCGATTTGCCGGATCATTTCAGCGACGCAACATTAAACGCCGCTCGGAATGAAGTTGAAAAATTCTTTAAGCATTTCCCCGACGAATCAGTTACGGAAAAAGAATCTGTTGCGAAAAAACTTAAATCAATGAACCGCTTGGATTTAACAAATGAAATTATTATTACGATTGATCCTGCCGATGCCAAAGATTTTGATGATGCCGTTTCGCTGGAAAAACTCAGTAACGGAAATTGGCGGCTTGGTGTTCATATTGCCGACGTAACTCATTTTGTTGCGAAAACTTCGCCTCTTGACAAAGAAGCGGTAAACCGCGCAACCAGTGTATATTTGCCTGACCGTGTGATTCCGATGTTGCCGGAAGTTTTGTCGAATGCGCTGGCATCGCTGCAGTCGGACAAAATTCGTTTCACTAAATCGGTTTTCATGGAATACACGCCGGACGGAATGAGAACACATACCGAAGTTTACCGTTCGGCAATCAAAAGTAAGCAGCGTTTCAATTATACCGAAGTACAGGAATTTTTTGACAGCCCCGAAAAGTTTCGGCAAAAATGGAAACCGGAAATCAGGGAATTACTGACAAATCTGTACGAAATTATGAAAACATTGCGGAAAAAACGGTTTGAACGCGGTTCGCTCGAAATGGATATTCCCGAAACGAAAATTGATCTTGATGACGACGGAGCGGTAATCGGAGCCCATGTTTATCCGTATCACGATTCCAACCGCGTTATTGAAGAATGTATGCTTGCCGCCAACGAAGCGGTTGCCGAATTTATCGCTTCAAAAAATATTCCGTTTCTTCGCCGGATTCATTCGGGACCGTCAATCCGAAAGTTACGGAATTTTACTGATTTTATCCGGTCATTGGAAATTGCCGACCTTGATGCCGATGATCTTTATCAGGATAGGTTTGTTATTCAGCGGCTGCTTGATTCTGTACACGGAACATCACAGGAATACGCGGTGAATTTTTCGTTACTGCGGTCAATGCAAAAAGCGGTTTATTCACCGGAATCGGAAGGACATTACGCGTTGGCATCGAAATGCTATTGCCATTTTACGTCACCGATTCGGCGTTATCCTGATTTGGCGGTGCATCGGCTGCTTGAGGAAATTCTGGACGGAAAATCACCAAAACCGGAGTTACGAGAATTGGTCTTGCTCGGCGAACATTGCAGCGACCGTGAACAACGCGCCGAAGAAGCGGAACGGGAACTTATTAAACTCAAGTTGATTGATTACATGAGTAAACATCTCGGTGAACGAATCGAAGCCGTGATTACAGCAGTGGAAATGTTCGGCGTTTTCGTAATGGGGCTTGAAATTCCGGCGGAAGGACTTATCCGAATTGAAGCAATCAATAACGATGTTTACCGATTTGAACAGAACGCCAAAATCCTGATCGGTCAATGTTACGGTAATACACTCCGTATTGGCGACCGGTTGTTGGTTGAAATTGTTCGTGCCGACCCTGATGCCCGACAAATTGATTTCCGAATGGTAAAACGTCTCAAAACGGATAAACAAATCGCAAAACTCAAAAAAACACCCGTCCGCCGCGAAACTTCAAAATCGAAACAAAAAACATCGGTAAAGAAAAAAAGAGAAAAAACAATACAATAAGAGAAAACGATTCAACTGATATTCCTTTTTAGGTAACTTCTAAAAACCTCATTAATTTATTATCTTTATTTTAAGAAATTTTTTGTCGAGTTAATATGGATATTTGTTATTCTTTTTGCTCCTGAGGCTGTTTTTGTTGTGAAAATTAGGTTGCGAAAACTTAATTTTGATCCTTTAAAAATACCCGATATAACACTATACTGTATTAGGGTTGTATTTGGTATTTTTCAAGTAACTATTTTTTGGATTGCTCCGAAAAACCAAATAGCCCGATAGGGCTTTATTTTCGTAACCGCAGGTCTTTGACCTGCGGTTATGAAAATTAAGTCCTATCGGGCTATTCTGATTTTGTACCTGTTAAGTAAATAGTCATACAAACTTTTA
>JAISBG010000614.1 GCA_031266315.1 Planctomycetaceae bacterium
TTTCATTGGTTCGTAACCGCAGGTCAAAGACCTGCGGTTACGAAAATAAAGCCCTATCGGGCTATTCGGTTTGTCGGATCAACCCAGAAAATAGGTACTTGAAAAATACTAAATACAACCCTAACGCAGTATAAAATCCAGTATATTATGTATATCTTGTCAAAAAAATAATTTTTGCTACTTGTTAAAAGTTTTTAGAAGTTGTTACTTATATAGTACCTAGTCTTTGACTTAATTCTGTTGCGGTTTTTTGTGGGTTGGATGCTTGGAGTAACAGGGAACTGACCGCGATTCGTTTGATTCCGGTTGCCAAAACCGTATCGAGATTTTCTGCCGTAATACCTCCAATCGCAAACACCGGAATTTGAATTTCCGCAACAACTTCCTGAAGATAATGTATTCCGGCTATTTCGGTAAATTCTTTTGTTGATGTTTCAAAAACAGGTCCGGCACCAATGTAATCCGCGCCATCCAACACGGCTTGCCGTGCCTGTTCAATACAATGAGTTGAAACTCCGACCAGCATTTCCGTACCAACAATCCGGCGTACCGCCTCAACCGGTAATTCCTCCTGACCAACATGAATACCGTCCGCCTCCACTAATCGTGCAAGATCAGGTCGGTCATTCATTACAAAAAGTACGGAACGCCCTGATGCAGTGATTTGCTCTTTCAAAATCCGGCTCCGACGAAGCAATGTCCGGTCATCTGATTTTTTGTCACGCAATTGAATCACGTCTGCTCCTCCGTCAAGAACCGCCCGCACAAACGCCGTAAATTCTTCGTCATCCGCCCGAATATCCGTCAACACATAAAACCGTGCCGTACCAATATCAGGTTTTGTTACAGAAGAAAAAGACGAAGAATCAATCAACGGAAGTGAATCAATTTGCGGAGGCAAATCAATCAGTGTAACATTTTTTTGTAAAGTGTAACACTGATACCGCAAACGTTCAAAACGGCGTGAGATTTCCGGTTTGACGAGTTTTGAAAATTCTTCGAGACTTCGGAGCGATTCCTGAAGCCGACCAAAATTGGTGGCAAGAACGGTGTCCGCCGAATCACGTTGGTATTCACTGTTTCCCTCCAACACGGTACCGACATCGTGTTCCGTGTTACGGGCAACAAGACGTGATCGGGTCGGAAACGAATTTAATATATCTTGAAATTCGTGCCGAAAATCTTTTAACTGCCGTGTCAACACCGGATTATCCAGAATAAAACGTACAAAATCTTCGACAACACGAACCGCTTCCTTACCGCGATTCGCAGCGGCGTCAAGCAAACGATAAATCTTATCGTTTGTTGAAGAAACAGAAAGAGTAGAAGAAGCCGAAGGAACAACTTCCAATGATTCATTAAATTCACCGGATTCGTTTTGAACCGGATAATTCGTTTCATTAAACATCGGTTCCGATTTTTTCGTTTCAATTAAACGATCATTGCCGATTCCTTCGATGCGCTGATACAATTCTGTCGGATCAAAACCATAATCACGAAGCCAGAGACCGACATCGCTGTTGTCCAAAACAACCGCAAGAAGAAGATGCTCTGTTGCCAATGAAAAAGCGGTAACAGTTTTCCGGCTTGAAATTGTAGTGATTCCTCCGCCAGTCTGAATTGGCAATCTCCCGATGTCCTGACGGAAAAAACGATGCAAAATAATTTCCAATGCCGATTCCAATTGTTTCGATATTCGACCGGGGTGGACTGGTTGATCGTCAAGATAGAACCGAATCCGACTTTGAAAATTCGGTTCGAAATTATCGTTTCGGTATTGGGAATGAATCGAATACGTCCGGTGACGGTTCGGGGAATCCGAATGATTCCATGTATCGGTAACAGATTCATTTTCCGGTTGCGGTTCGTTACGGTTTTTGTGTTCGCTGTCGGCAAGCGTTTCGGAATCAGAATGACCAACAGGTGAGGTATTGTTTCCGGCAGGCGATGCGGCAATTTCCGGTGAATCCACCCGATTCGATGTCGGAGACAATCCGGCTGGAATTCCGTAATAACCAACTGGAAACGACGGCGCACTAATCGGACTTTGTAACGTTTCAATATGTTCCTGAATACCAAATTCCGTATAGAACTTTTCAAGAGAAAGCCCGGCAGTACCAAGCCAATCAGCCGCACGGCTTTCTTCTTCTTCAAATAATGCAATAAGTATTTTCGCAGCAGAAATTTCCGATGTTACCTCCGGCAACCGATATTTCGATGCCCTGTCCAAAACCCGATATGAAGCGTTCGTCAAATCAAATCGCATACGTTTATTTGTAACTGTCTATTTAGTTTATGAGTTTCCTAAACCTTTACTTTGATATGTATATTTGTCCTGAAAGGACATTGCGTAACAATCCGCCGCAACACGGCTTTTGTTACGAAAACATCATTGCCCTTACAGGGCGATAGTTTGTGTGTGTCGTTTCCCACCGCGTTGCGGTGGGTTGTTACGCATTGCCCCTTGCGGGGCGAAGGAAATTTTTACAATAGTTACGTGAATAGGTACAAATTAAATAGACAGTTACTTCAAAATACTACTTTCATTTGTTTTTTCTATATTTTGTTATTTCTTCCATTACATCATCTTCAGTAAAGTTATTTTTTGATGCAATACTCTCTCCATGTTTATACAACTCTTGCAACCTTTGTTTACGATTAATAAACATTTTTACTGAGTTATAAATCAGATCGGTACGAGTCAAAGATTCATTGTCCGCGATCCGGTCAATTTGTTTCATAAAATCATCATCGAAAGTTAAATTTATGGTCGCAACAGCCATTTCAATACTCCTTGGTTATATTTTTTACCTATCAATCCATGTTTTATATTCATTTCCCATATAATACTTGTCCTTCTTGTTCTATGGTTTTATAAATATATCCGACTTCATTTTTTAATTTATTATACTTATTATAATCTATTGCAAGAAAATCAATAGGTATTGAAATATTTTCTTTTAGTAATTCCTTATATAAAGTTCCCGTTATTTTCCGTTCATTTTTCAAATTTTTGATTATTATCAAAATATCTATATCGCTATCTTCTCTATTATCTCCTCTTGCATAAGACCCGAATAATATTATCTTCTCAGGAGATATTTTCGAGGTAATAAATGCAACAATCTGTTTCATTATAGGCAAATTTTGGTTCATGATTCTATTATCCATTTATAATAATTACAATATTGTTCGAGAATTTTTTTTTCATTGTATTTTTCCAAAGCGTTTTCTTTTGCTCTTTTTCCGAACGTTTTTCTCAATTCGGGATTTTCGAGGAAGCAAAGGATTTTGTCTGCTAAGGCTTGCGGATTTTGCGGCGGAACAACAAAACCGGTTTGGTTATTTTCGACAATTTCGCCCAGCCCGCCAACATCGGAAACCACAATCGGACGCTCCGCAACCGCATATTCCAAAACACTGTTGGAAAAACTTTCCGAATGACTTGAAAGCACCGCAACATCAAAATTAGGAATTATTGTAAGCGGATTATCAATTCCTCCGTACCAGAGAATCCGTTCAGAAATACCCAACTCATCGACAAGATGTTGTAATTCCTTTTTGTGATCCTCCAACGGTTCACCAACACAAAGAAACCACACATTTGTAACTTTTTCAAGAACAATTTTTGCCGCACGAATTAACGACGCATAATCCTTGATTGGGCGTACAGAAGCAACCATGCCGATAATTTTTCCTTGCCGTGCATTTTCGGGAATTGGAAGTTCTTCACGTTTCAAAGGAGCAAGCAGACCTTCCTGAATACGGTTTGTTGCAACGGGATTTCTGATAACGGTAATTGATTCCAACGGCGTTTGGTCATTCCGAAACGCTGCCTGCCTTGCCGCTTCACTGTTGGCAATATATTTTGTACAAAAAAAACGGCTCAACCAATTAATCACACGGTATTTCAAACGCCGGTCATATCCGCAATCACGCCGGTTGCCGACAACCCGACCGCGAAAAGATAAACGAACCGCCAACATGGCAACAAGTTCTCCCATCGGACTGAACGCCTGAATAATATCAATCTTCCATTCGCGAATCAATCGTACCAAAGCAAAAAGCCGCCGTAACCAAGACCAATAGGTTATTCCGTAACGTTTTCCAAGAACAAGAGGTTGATGTTCAAGAATACACGGTTCAGGATGCCAGAGTGTGGAAAAAATAACGAAATGTTTATCAAATTCACAATCGGGAACATTTTTCAGCAGCCAGAGCAAATGTTGCTCGGTTCCGGCGCGACTCGACCAAAGATCATCAATAAGGTATAAAATCCGAATCGGTTGCATGGAATAAGTGTGTTGTTCTAATCTTGCCCCACCGCAAACACGGTTATTTTAAACGGGCAATCTCTATAATTCATGTTACGCAGGGGCTAAATATCAGTTTTTCCTTCGCCCCTTTAGGGGCAACGCATAACAACCCACCGCAACGCGGTGGGTAACAGCTCCTCTGCAATCGCCCTGAAAGGGCAACGCAAAGCGGATTGGCATTGCCCTTTCAGGGCGAAATTTAGGAGTGTGCTTTAACCCACCGCGTTGCGGTGGGTTGTTATGCAATGCCCCTAAAGGGGCGGGAAAAAACTTCAATTCTACGGTATGTTTTACCGACTTTTTTACCTACGGTGCGTAACAGGAGTTATTTTAAACAATTATTTTAAAATGTCCTATTTCAAATCATGTCGAAATCGGAGTCGAAAGATCAGCCAAAAGGTCTTCAAGTTTTTTTTCCTCTTCTTCTGAAAGTTCGGTTTGTTTGGAATCTTCTAAATCATTGGGAGTGTTCAGTTGAAGCGGAGGTAAATTAAGTGTTTCAACTTCAACAGGGATTTCAATCGTTTCCATTTCCGCATCGCTCATTGACGGCAATAATTCGAGAGGTTTCGATACATCGGGAAGATCAAGAGTTGTGAGGTCGGAAATTTCCGCAACTGAATTTATGTTCGGTTCATCGAAATTCGTTTCGATATTGTTTTGGTCG
>JAISBG010000541.1 GCA_031266315.1 Planctomycetaceae bacterium
CTATCGCTCCACCGCCGGTTATGCACATCTCGCCCCATGCGGGGTTAAGTCAGAAAATAAACCGTTTTTAAAAAGGTAATTTGCAACCGTGTGAAGTATACCAGTATATTTTACCGACTTTTTTACCTACGGTGCGTAACATGAGTAATTAGGGACAACCCTTCGACCTTGAAGGGCAACCCTTCGACCTTCAAGGGCAACCCTTTTTACGTCAAGGAAATCCCTTTTTATGTCAAAGGAATCCCTTTTTGCGTCAAGGAAATCCCTATTCTGATTCTAAAACGAAATATTACACAAGAGATCAAGAAAGGTGGGCTATTTATCAAAAGACCCGCTGGGCGGTCGCGCCGGGTGGGTTATTCTTGATTCCAATCGGATTGCGCAAAGTAGAAGCAGGGTCTGTTGGAATCAGTGAAAACTCAACCGGCGCGACCACCCAGCGGGTCTTTTGATAAATAGCCCACCATCCTGATTCGCCTAAATTTTTAACCGTGAAAAGTATAGTGATATTTCTTCCCGACGGTGTAATGTGTTGTGATGAATGATTTCCGAATGTTTATTTCGTGAGAATTTGTTTTGCGAGGCGGCAGAGATTTTCGGTGGTAAAGCCGAAGTGTTTCAGCAACACTCCCGCCGGCGCACTGGCACCGAAACCCGTCATGCCAAGAAATAATCCGGCATCACCAAGATATTTACGCCAACCTTGTTCGATTCCAAGTTCCACGCCAATACGGGCTTTCACCAACGGCGGTAATACTTCATTGCGGTATTCAACCGGTTGCCGTTCAAAGAGTTCAAAACAGGGAATACTGACAACACGTGTTTTAATTCCTTCCGCGTTCAGCTTTTCCCAAGCATCAAGACAAAGCCCGACTTCACTGCCGGTTGCCAACAGAATCACTTGCGGAACAGAAACAGAAGTAAAAGTTTCCGGCTCTTTGGCAAGAATATACGCTCCTTTCGCCGTTCCTTCAGCAGAACCGAATTTTGTACGGTCAATCGTCGGCAGATTTTGCCGCGTGAAAACCAGAACCGAAGGCGTTTCCTTCAACTGAATTGCCGCTTTGTACGATTCACTCACTTCATTGGCGTCTGCCGGACGGAATACCGCAACATTCGGAATTGCCCGAAGTGACGCCAGATGTTCTATCGGTTGATGCGTCGGTCCGTCCTCGCCAACACCAATAGAATCATGCGTGAAAATATACATTGCCGGAATTTTCATCAACGCACTAAGCCGAATCGCCGGACGGAGATAATCCGCAAAAACAAAAAACGTTGCACAATAAGCCCGTAATCCCGACAACGTAAGACCATTCGTAACCGCTCCCATCGCGTGTTCCCGAATCCCATAATGAAAATTGCGTCCGGCGGGAGTTTCCGCACTAAATTCGCCCGCTCCGAGAAAAGTCAGATCGGATTTATTCGACGGAGCAAGGTCTGCCGAACCGCCAAGTATCCACGGCAATTTACTTGCCAATTGATTAAGAACCTTGCCGGACGAAACACGGCTTGCCATTCCTTTGGAATCCGCCGGAAACGGTTTCATCTCCGCGTTCCAATCGTCGGGAAGTTTTCCGGCGGCAATTTGGGTCAGTTCTTCGGCTTGCTCTGCAAATTGTTGACGATATTCGCCGAACTGCTTTTCCCACTCTGCCCGCAACTCCGCGCCGCGCCGACCAATTCCGTCCGCAAACAATTGATATACTTCCGGTTCAACCGCAAATTTTTTCTCAGGGTCAAAACCATAAACTTTTTTCGTTGCTTTGACTTCGTCTTCGCCAAGCGGTGCGCCGTGGGCTTCGTGCGAACCGGCTAACTTGGGAGAACCAAAACCGATTTGGCTTTTCACAATCACCAATGTCGGTTTGTTTTCTGTCTTTCGGAATATTTCAACCGCTTGACGCAATGCGGGTAAATTGTTCACATCATCAACCCGTAAAACATTCCAACCATAAGCCTCAAACCGTTTACCAACATCTTCGGTAAACGCCAAATCGGTACTACCTTCGATAGTGATTTTGTTGTCGTCGTAAAACCAACAAAGATTCGGAAGTTTGAGATGTCCGGCAAGCGATGCCGCTTCAGAGCTGATACCTTCCATCATGTCGCCGTCGCCGCAAATCGCGTACACATTGGAATCAAATAATTTATGCGCCGAACTGTTGTACCGTCCGGCAAACCATTTAGCGGCAATTGCCATCCCAACACTGGTTGCCACACCTGCCCCCAACGGTCCGGTGGTTACTTCGACGCCGGAAACATGACCATATTCGGGGTGACCGGCGCAACGGCTTCCGAGTTGCCGGAAATTTTTGATGTCGTCCAAAGAAACCGCCGACTCGGTTGTCGGTTTTCCCTGAGCGTCCAACTGCTTTACACCGGAAAGATGCAGCAACGAATAAATCAACATAGAAGCATGACCAACCGAAAGAACAAAACGGTCACGTCCAAGCCATGCCGGATTAGCCGGATCGTATTTCAAAACTTCGTTGAACAAAAGATAACCAAGCGGCGCGAGTGCCATAGGAGTTCCCGGATGTCCGCTGTTGGCTTGTTGCACGGCTTCCATTGAAAGCGTCCGAATAGTGTCAACGGCTTTTTTTTCCGGTAAAGTCATCGAAAACGTCATAAAACGGGTTCCTGCTGGAGAAAGGATTATTATAAAATTGTAGAATTACAGAATAATTATGGACATAACAGTAATGTCGGTATTATAGTTTTTTTCTATCCGGTTGCAAGATACACTCAAAAGAGGTGGGCAATTTATCAAAAAGTCCGCTGGGCGGTCGCGCCGGTTGAGTCTTACTCGACTCCAGAAAGGTTTGTCCTTCATAAATATTCTGTCATTGAATCAATACACAAAGGAAAGGCAAACCGATTGGAATCAATGTTTTAGGTGGGCGATCCTTTTGCTAAAAGGTCGCGCCGGTTGAGTCTTACTTGACTCCAGAAAGGTTTGTCTTTCATAAATATTCTGTCATTGAATCAATACACAAAGGAAGGGCATCGCTTGTTGGAGTCAATAACAACTCAACCGGCGCGACCGCCCAGCGGGCGGATCACCCACCAATTTCAATTTTCGCGTTTTCCAAATCTGTAGGTAACTGCTAAAAACTTTTAACAAATAGCAAAGATTATTTTTTGAC
>JAISBG010000552.1 GCA_031266315.1 Planctomycetaceae bacterium
GGTCGGACGAAAATTTACGAATCAATGGTCAAAGGCGAAAATACGTTGGAAGCCGGAACTCCCGCCAGTTTCGACGTTTTAACAAACGAAATTCGCGGTCTCGCCCTTAATATGCAACTCGAAAAATCAGGCGGCGGAGGACTCTAATAAACACGCAGTTAAAAAAAAACAATAACCGCAACAATCCGCGATGACGTCAATTTCGTTTCAATTACTTTTTGCCCAAAGTCATTGGCTGACAACTATCGCTGATTGGTGCGGTATTGTCGGACTGGCGGTAGGAATCGTCAGCCTGCTTTTAACGTTACTGACGTTTTGGAAAGTACAAAATGTTAAAGAAACAATTGAAACAGAGTGGCAAAAATGGATTTTACAAAACAGGTTACCAGAGTATTATGACCAAATTGTCAACGCTAAAGAATTTTTTTCGAATGTTTTTGAAGCGAACAGTAATGATACTACTGACACTAATCAGGTCTTGACAAAAACTATTAATCAACTTGCAATTATAATAAAATGTTGCGAACAAATTGAAAAGTATGATCAATTTCATTTATTGAAATTATCTGATATCGAAGAACTTAAAAACAAAGCAAAAATAATATTATCGCATTTTTCAGAACATTCACCCAACAACCTGAAAATCCTAAAAAGCGAATTGTGGAGCCTTTTATCAAAATTAGAAACAGTTATTCAAAACATTAAAGAAGATATAACTATTCAATGGAATTTTCATAAGTAACCAGCTTATTTTTTTATTTATGAATAAAACTCACGAGTTGGTAATTTTCAACGAAAATTCCACTGAAATATTCTAAGAATTTCAAAAAAATCAGAGAGCGGAGTTCTGCTATGAATTCGGAAAAAATATTACGTCTGTCATCAGCACTTAGCGAGATGACGTCACAAAAACAGATAAAGTGGAAACTTGATTATAAAAGAATTTCGCCATTCTCTGATAATAATCAAACTCCTAATGTTCAACCATTTACACCTAACAGGACGACAGGAGAAATGGTTGCGTCAAGACCATGGATAGAATATGTTTTTAGTTCTTTGGTCAATGGAAAAATATTCCGTCTTATTGGTGAGTTCGATTTTATTGAAGAAGAAATTAAAAGTGTGAAACTGCAACTTTGGAATAAAGAAAAAGATATTCAGGAATACGAATTTCCTGAACATCCTTCTTTCAAGGAATTATTTCAACTAGTCCGAGAAATAGAAGTTAGAAAAAACAAGTTTTATGTAGCACCGGAAGTTGAAAATTTCGTTGACAACTTACTTGAAGAAAGTCATGATTTTGCACAGAATAGGTAACTTGAAAAATTCAGTGAAGAAAGATATATTGATATTAAGTTGTTTGTTAATTGAATGTTACAAAAGAGAATTGACGTTGTACTATGTGTAAACGTTCACTTTCTTTTTAGTTTTAATGGTTGTTTTTCATTTTTTTATAAAGAGGAAACTATGGAATCTTCAACAAATTTAACACGAGGAATTCGATATAATTCTGAAACAAAATTTTGGGGAATGCCGTTTATTTCTATAGCAATGGGACCAGATACAGAAAAAAATGAAGTACGCGGTCATGCAAAGGGAATAATTGCAATTGGTGATATTGCTACAGGTGGTTTGGCAATTGGCGGTATCGCTCGTGGAGTGGTAGCAACGGGAGGAGTATCTGTTGGGATAATTGCATTGGGAGGTTTGTCCATTGGAATTGTTGCTTTGGGCGGACTTGCAATGGGATTGATAGCATTGGGCGGATTGGCAATCGCTTTGTGTATGGCATTAGGCGGAGGAGCAATTGCTCCTATTGCAATTGGCGGTTGTGCGATAGGATTTGTATCAATCGGAGGATTGGCAATAGGATATTATGCTCATGGAGGCGTTGCTTTAGGCGTTCATGTGATAAGTGCTACTGTTCGAAGTCCCGAAGCGGTTGATTTTTTTAGAAATTATTTTGGTATTATGTAATCCCTTTGTACTACTATTTCCAAAATTGTGAAAATTTTTCACGATGAATGAAATTGAAATGAATGAAAAAACGCAAAATAATCCCAAGTTGGAAGTCGAGAATATTTTATTGTTATGGAATTAGTTCGTTCTTTGTTTTTTGCACTATGTACATACTGGTCATTTATTGCGGAATTGACGAGTATTGTTGGTTTGATTGTAGCAATTTGGACATTGAAGCGAACTGGTTCAATCAAAAGAACTCTTGAAAAATCGTATAATGAGCATCTCCTAGTTGTTCGAACCTCCGATTATATTAAAGAGTTGCGTAAGATTGCCAAAGAAATAACTGAATTGATAAATTCTCGAAAATACGATCAGGCTACATATATTAATTTACTTTCAAAAGCAGATCAATATGTCGGTCAATCAAAGGGAAAATAGATATATCGAAATCATCACCTTTAACATCATTAGATATTCTTGACTCTTTTATAGAAAAAACATTAAAAAATGCTTCATACGAAAATACACCGGAAAATATACAGGAATTTTTAACAAAAGTATCAGATTTAAGTAACGAATAGGATCAGATACAAAAAGACAGATAAGAGGGATTAAAATGAATGAATCTATGGAAAAACAATTACCTATCGCCTTGATAAAGCTTACCCAAACAAAGACGATCTGTTGGGAAAATTTAAATATAGAACAAACAAGTCGATTATTATCTGACGGTGAAAGTATTGATGGATATGTTTATAAATCAATCGTAAATAGTAAAACGGTTTTACTTTTTCGGTTTATGTACAATTGTATAGATGAAGACAACATACATTACCGTGATTTTTCGTATCGTCTTGTTATTTCGGATTCGTCAGGTGTACCGGAAACCGAAATAGAGGGTAAATATAAATACAATCTGGATATTTTATATGATATGGTAAGAGAATCGTGTCATGGTGTTTCTAATTGGGCGAGAGAAGTTGTTGAATTGGCGAAGTGATTATTATTGTTTGTAAATTTTTCGTTCCTGTTTTCGGAATTTTTCAAGGGATACAGTGTGTAACTGTCTATTTAGTTTATGGATCAATAGACTGTTAGTTAGATTAGTTAAAATACTTTAAAAATATTTCGTCCTGAAAGGACATTGCATAACAACCCGCCGCAACGCGGCGGGTAAAACCGCAAACACTACCGCCCTGAAAGGGCAATGGATGCTAAGAGCCAATAAATGAAACATTTCATCGGTCAATCAATTCGGCTTCCTTTTCAATTTTCCATTGCCCTTACAGGGCGATGGTTTGTGTGTGTCGTTCCCCACCGCGTTGCGGTGGGTTGTTACGCATTGCCCCTTGCGGGGCGAAAGATATTATAGTTACGTGAATAGGTACAAATTAAATAGACAATTACACTGCCGTGTGTCTTTACGATAAACTTAATTTTAACGTGTTATTAGTAACACACCCCCCTTTAACCCAGGAACCTGAAAATGAGATTACAAAAATTTTTCGTAGTGATGATGTGTTTATTCGGTTTGCTTTCCATGCTGAATTTTGACACACAAAAAGTGTTGGGCGATCCGTTGCCGAAAATAAAAACATTGATTATCGACGGCGATAATAACCACAATTGGAAAGCAACCACTCCGGTGTTGCGAAAAATTCTGGAAGATTCCGACCGATTTATTGTTGACGTTATTACGCTCGTGAAAGACGGGAACAAATATAACGTCGGTGCGGTAACGGCGAATCTGAATCAGAATTTAGTCGGTAACGAATTTAGCTCGGTGTTTGATCAATTTGACCTTGTTGTATCGAATTTTAATAACCATCGCGGCGGCGCATGGTCGGAAGAAACACGTGCGGCTTTTGAAAAATACATCAAAGACGGTCATGGTTTCGTTGTTTATCATGCGGCGGACAATGCTTTCCGCGAATGGAAAGAGTACAACAAAATGATTGCTTTTGGCGGTTGGGGAGGACGAAATCAAACGGACGGTCCTTATTTGTACATTAACGACGAAGGCAAAATAATTCGGGACGAGTCGGAGGGCAACGGCGGAAGTCACGGAAAACAATGGGCATTTCTGATTGCCAATCGAGAGCCGGAACATCCGGTGATGAAGGGATTACCGAAAGAATTTCGACATTCCAATGACGAGTTGTACGATAAAATGCGAGGTCCCGCTGAAAACGTTACGATACTTGCAACGGCTTACGCCCAAGATACAACCAAACGGCATGAACCGATGTTATTGGCGATTGACTACGGTAAAGGGCGAGTGTTCCACACCACACTGGGACACGATGCGGTGCAACTCAAAAGCGTTGCGTTTATCATAACATTTTTGCGCGGTGCGGAATGGGCGGCAACCGAAAAAGTTACCATTCCGGTTCCCAATGATATGCCAAACAACGAGACTCCGGTTGTACGTGAATAGTTATACTGTGTTAGTGTTCTATTTGGTATTTTTCAAAGGATCGAAATCAAGTTTTCGTAACCTAATTTTTCTTACAAAACAACCTCAATAGC
>JAISBG010000596.1 GCA_031266315.1 Planctomycetaceae bacterium
GGCAGGTGTTGATATTATCGCTACAGGTCTCACAAATATTTCAGTTCGTATTCATGCTGCCAATAATATTGGTTTTGAATCAAATGGAAGCGGGTGGCATTTTACCTCAGTTGATCCGGCTCCTGCAGGAACATCACTTGACGCAAAGAGTGCATACAATATTAGCGCATACTTCAGCAGAAACAAGATTCGCGTAAGTTGGTATGATAACAATGCGGCTATTAATGTTTCCAGTTCTGGTTATTCTGCAACTAAATATGATGTTTACATGGGGCAGTCAAACTCCGGTCCTTGGGTTTTGGTTGGCAGTGTTGATGCCGAAAGCCGCCCAATGGATTTGTACATAACCGAGTACAAATATAAGACCGACTACTATTTTCGCATAATCGCAATATGTAACAGTAATCTTCCTACTCAAAGCGGTGAGAAGATTGCTGCTGTGGCAGATTCACTGAAACTTACAATCGGTGATGCTCCGACGGCGGAGGCAAAGAACATCTTGTCCGCACACAGTATTTTAAGTAGTCCTAGATATGTTTCCGCTACAAATACAGTGGAATTTAGTTTATTGGACAATCTCGCTTCCAACACAAAAGCAGCAGCGATTCAATATTACGTTGTCCTTCGCGATGCCAACAAAGCGGTTATTGCAAGTACTTTCCTGCTAAGTTCAATGTCGATAACGCAAGCGGTATTGCCGTTAGATGATCTTGTTTTGACACCGAAAGCCAAATACACGGTTGAAGTTTATGGTGTTGTCGGTAAAACAGTCGGTACCGCCAAAGTAACAGGAAATTTTTCCATTAACGAAAATTATCCCGCCGCAACATTGAAACTTAGCGGTAAAGCAACTATCAATGAAGCGTCTATTATTGTTACTGACAAAACTATTTCTAATGACAAATTTTATTACGTGCAATACACCAATATTGCTGACGCAAAAGGCAAACCGGATTGGAATACCGCGTCCGTCGAAAAACTTACCGCTTATGATGATGTCAAGACAAACGGAGGTGTACCGTATAAACTCGATACAAATCTTGATCCCAATACACAATATTACGTCCGAATCGTAACCAGTGATGTGGAGGTTGCAATTGGTACTGATGTCCATAATTGGATTGCCGGCAACTTTACAGGTCTTAATGATTGGTCTGAGGCGACAAAAGTTGTTTTTAGTAAGGAAATCAAAATCAAAACCGCTGCTGTTCCGCTTGCCGTTACCGGAAAATCCGGTTTGAGTCTTGACTCGGTTTTCAACTTGACACTGAAAACCACCGGTCAAACAATGCTTTCCGCGAAAGATGCTGATAAGATGTTTGTTGGTACTAACGCACCGCTGAAAAATGCAACTTTTACGTACAAATTACTTGTTTCACTGGATTCCAAAGTGGACAAAGTAACCGGCAAATTACTCGGAAGTACGGAAATTGATCTCAACACCGACGCGAGCAATGGTAACATTGACATTACGATTGAAAATTTCACTGCTAAAAATAAGCCGACAATTAAGGATGGTCAATACACACTTGAATATGCGTTGACTGGCACAGATGGAATTTTCAAAAAATTGGGAGTTACGGTTGCCAATGTTTCAAGTTTGAAAAACCTGAATTTTCAACTCATAACAGTCGTAGAATACGGGACTTTAGATTCGAGGACTTATTTTGAATCGGTTACCAAAACAAGTAAGATAGCGTTACCGAAATGGTTTGTCTAACCGGTGAATGAACCCGTTTATAGATGTTAGCGAGTACAGTTTTTGATCGTTCTTGGCGTTTTTTTTAACGCGAAACAGACGAAGAAAACGCGAAAAGATGTGTCTCCTAAGTCCTACGGACTTTTTTAGGAATCATACACAAACAGATTTTACTTATCTTGTAACTATTCAGTGGAATTTTTGTTAGATATACTAAAGCCACTTTAAAATTCACGAAGCTGGACACGGTAAGCGCAACAACGTGGAGCGTTTGTTCAAGGGCGAAGCCTATCGCCCATACCGGCTACGGTATAGTTCCTGTTGATTTTACGGTTCTCTTAACTGTTTGTTCGGAAAAAAATTTGCAATCCTACTGCTCCCCCTTGAGTTAGTTGGCAGATTGAGTACAATTCTTTTCTAAATGTTGAGGGGATGTAGCTCAATTGGTTAGAGTACCGGACTGTCGATCCGGTGGTTGCGGGTTCGAGTCCCGTCATCCTCGTTGTGAAGGGAATGATTCTGAGGATTTACAGGTTATTCCGTTGTTAACTTCACATAGCCGTCAGTCCTTTTCTACAAGGACTGGCGGATTTTTTATTTTCTGAAATTCTAAATTACCTATTTTAACACCCCAAACGTTATCCGTTGGGAAACATTTTCGACCAATTGGCGGCAATGGTTGCCAACCAATGTCGCTCTTGCCATCCTGTTCCTCTCGTCTGTCCTGTCCACACCCTAAAACTTTTTGACCGGATAGACAGGATGAACCGGATTCTTTTTTAAAATATCGCGTGGAACTTGGTTCGAGAAGAGCAACAGGAATTTTCGGACGAGTTCGGCGAGGGACGTTCACAATTGTATTATCGTGAATTTGATGAGGTAAAATCGGAGTTACAAGAAATAGCGGTACGGAAATTTCCGCCGTTGTCTAATTTTGCAATATTTCAGTGGAATTTTTGTTAAAAGTAGGCAAACATTTAGGTGGGCGACCTTGAAGCAACATCAATGTCCAGTTTGCGGATTCGTGAATAATTTGAACGCCGATTATTTAGATTATTCGCGGAAAACGGAATCGGGAGTCGTTGACGGCGGCGGAAGTTCGATTTTTGCTACATAAACGTTCCGAAGGTTGCCCGTTGAGAATTCCGGCAAAATATCTTATCGTATCGATCGTCGAACGTGCGGACGCCGATTTCAATACGTTGAGCGTTTAGTTTAGAGGGTTTATTGATTTCGGTGTTGCCGTTCAAGATTATCGCGGTGCGTTAAAAGTTACACCATCAACACAAGGCTAAGCCCAATTGATCCTTTTTCGTGTTTTCCGTGCTTTCCGTGTTCAGAAATATTGAACACGAAACACACAAAAGACACGAAAAAAGGATAAGAACCATATTAATTTAAAAAAATAATACTTCTAACAAAAATTAAAAAACGATGAAAGCAAGATATATTTACGAAGGTCAAGCGATTGATTACGCGCCGAGTCTTGACCAACATTTTGACCTGAAGCAATTCGACGAGGAAAACAAGTGGAATTACGAAGTTTTTCCGAATCAGGAAAAAGAGCCGGTGATTACGAAAGCGAGCCGTTGGTTTGGTTCGATTATTGACGGTGACACTTTGTTACAAATGGTAGAAGCGTTCAATGAGGCGATTATAAATTTTACTCCCAGCGAGAATCAGAGGGCGGCGATGCGGACGATTCTCGAAAAGGAAAAAGAAATGCAACGGTTGGAGGCGGAATTTCGCACGAAAACAGTCAACCTGATGTTCGAACGGTCGAAGGAAAAAATGGTACGGCAGTGGGATCAACACGCCAACCAAGAAATCAAGAAGTTAGAAAACCAGTTGGATGGACAGTTCGACTCATTGACCAATACGCCGGAATCTGCGGAGTAAATCCCGATGATTATTCATTACAAAAACTTACAAAGATGGCGGAGGCGCGAATGTCTCATAATTGGGATATGTTTTCAATGCTAATTTGTGCGGTTGCCAATCAGAATCGTACCAAAAAACTCATTAGAATAGAAGACATTCACCCGTTTAAGAAACAGAAACCTAAACAGTACAAATCATTGAGTGAATTTATGTACGGAGATTGATTATTTTTTGAAGAATTTTTTTAATACCGCAATAGAACCGATAAAAATCATCACAAAAGAAAAACAATGAAGAAAAATCCATTCGCCTTTAGAAAAGTCATTACAGATTTTTAATACATAAACTGCCGTAATAAAAGTACAAACTAAAAATAATATCAAACAAAGAAAAAATTTATAGCACATATACCCTAGAGAATGAGTATCAACAAAATACAATCCCCCAAGATAACCGGTATGGAGTTGATGCCGTTCAAAATATTCAATTGTTTCCTGTCGGTGTTTTTCCGCCTCTTCGGGAGGTATAAGAGCACCGTTTTGTTCCGCCCATTCAAGAATTTCATTTATTTCATGTTCAGTCATGATTTTTCCCTCCTATTGTTATTATAGTATTATAGCATAAAAAAGCGACATGTCATCAGTATTAAAAGCCGGAACACTTGCCGTTGAACTTATCAGCATTGATAAAAACGTTCTAAAGTCATTAGATCGTGTTCAGGCTGGTTTTACCGGTTTATCGGCAAAGATTCGCGATTCGTTGATGACAATGGCGGCGTTTCGGACTACGTTTCAAGGTTTTTCTGCCCCGCTCCAAGTGTTCGCTAATTTTGAAGCAGGAATTTCAAAGGTTAAAGCGATTACGCAGGCAACAACGGAACAAATCGCCGGAAACAAATTAAATGAAACTGAAAAGAAACTTGATGAAATCGAATCGCATTACAACAGCATGAGTGAAAAGCAATACAATGATAAAATCAAAGAACTAACAGATAATGTACGAAAAGATGCTCTTGGCGATATGTTCAAGTCATCAGGAACGTTTTCGGCGTTTGATCTTGGAAGCCTTGATAATTCCATTGCCAAAGAACAATTAGATGAGTTACGAATTATCGATAAAGAAGTGAAATGTATAGGGAGAAAAAATAATGTCCCAAGATTCAAGTGAGATTATTGTTGATGAAGATTACGGTCGGCATATCGAATCCAACCAAGAAAATAAAACACGAGAAAAGCATTTCAAAGTTCTTGGAACGCAAGATGAAGATATCGCGTACTTGGCGGTGTTGGTGGAAACGGCGGTATCGGCGGACAAGGCGGTAATGGCGGACTTGGAATTCCCGCTCAGGGCGCAACAACAATTGGAATTGAGTTGACAGAATATCCTGCCCACAATGGTCGTGACGGCGGCGATGGTGTATTGGCAGTGCAGGCGGTAATGGCGGAAACGCTGTTTTGACCTTAACTTCTGGAACACTTAACTTTGGTTCCGACATTGTGTTTGGCGGAAACGGCGGCGCGGCTGGCGGCACCGGTACAAGTGCCGGTGCCAAAGGTGCCAACGGTAACGCCGCAAACAGTTCAAAACTCCAACTTGACGGTGGAACTCTCAATCTTGGCGGAAATATCATCTTGCCGTCCTTCACGTAAGCGGGGCAACCGGCAAGCGATTGAGTAGTGTCGGATTTAACCCATTCCTCTGTAACAAAATCATAACGTTGTACCGGATATTTTGTGCCGCTTTCCACTTCTCCGGGAGCGCAAACCAAAACAGGACTTCCGTAACCGTTATCAGCAATGACCGCACCGAAATTGCTCATTGCCATTGGAAGCGCACCGAATTTTGAACTCGAAACAGTCCGGCTTTCAACGTGTAACACGTGAACCGCTTTAATACTCTGGTCTTCATTGCGACCGCCCGGACAAATAATATACGTTTCGGTATCTGATTTTCGGTACACAATCGCCGGAAATAGTTCCTTTGCTCCCGATTCGCCTACTTCACCAAACGCGATGATTTCCCAACGTCCACGAAATATCGCAAACGCCCGCGTTCCCGTACTTCCTTTCGGTTTGTCCAATGATAATGGGTAAAAAATATCTGTTTCATTTTCGTTAGTAAA
>JAISBG010000608.1 GCA_031266315.1 Planctomycetaceae bacterium
TCTATTCTTTTTATTCATTTATGATTCTTTTAATTATATCGGGTTCTATTATGCGATATTTGAACTCAACATATATGTTCAATTGTTTTCGTGTTTTTGTTCAAGATGAAGAAAACAAATCATTTGTCGAATTTATGAATTATATTTCTGTAAGATACATAATTGGAGGTGCCGTTTATTTAGTATTTTTATTTGTCCTTCATTTTTTTAATGTACCACCCGTATAATACTATTTGCCGTCGTTCATCTGATTCACTATCGGCAAAAAATGGTGGGCGATCCCTTCGCTGAAGGGTCGCGCCGGTTGACTTTGCATTGAGTCCAAAACGGAAAGCAACACCATTTGCTGTCGTTAATCAGGTTCACAGTCGGCTAACGCCGACGCGACCTTTCAGCGAAAGGTCGTCCACCTACCAAAGGTTGCCCACCTTATTAGATTGCCCTATGATTGCTTACCTTTAACATTTTCCCCGTGTTGCGTTTCACTTGCACGGGGTTATTCATATTCAAGTCTAGGGCTAAAGAATCATATGCAAATAGCATTACCTTTACTTTAATTCTTCGTGAACGGTAAACGGTTTAACTATTACATGCTTGGAGCATCAACCTGTCCGCCTGCAACACGATGGAGATGATCAAGATCAATATAGAATACTTCCATTGCGTCTTCATTTTTAATCGTGTAAGGAATGGGCCAACCGACATTGGTTGTTTCCTCGAAATAAACCGTGCATTTATAATGAGCGTGGTGTAACTGGACAGGTCCCACAAGAGGCATCACACGCGGCGGATCAACGTAATCGGCAATAAGTTCTTTGGTAATTCCTTTGACATTACGGTAAGTTGTCTCCGTTCCGGGAACTGAACCCGAAACAGGACGAATCTTTTCAAGTTGCCGCATCACCTGATCGTCCGAAGGCGGATCTTGAGCGTGATGATCTGTGTCGGCAATCGGAGGAAGAATAGCAACCTTGTTGTAACGTTCCTTCTCAAACGCCAAATCCTCATAACCTTGCTGGAGATGGGGACTTACCGGAACAGGAATACTGGCAACACCAAGTGTTGGTCCTGCCGTCAGACAACCCGTTGTCGTAACAATTGCTGAGAGTGCCAGTCCGGCAAAACCAAATAGAACTAGTTTTTTCATCATCTGTCCATCCTCGACAAATTGAATATCTATTGAAATGTTTTTTGAATTACCTGATGATTGTTTTGCTTTTCGTTTCTCCAATCAACTTACCGTAAAGTTGTTTTTAACTAGTACCAATACTAATAGGTATAGCGTACCGGTTGCCGGAAAAGCGGTGAAAACGGACCGTTTGGTGTTCCATCATCAAAATCCAACCACCACCAACCATCATGCCATTCGAGTGTTGTTTTTCGCCAGCCAAGCGGAACTTGCGGATAAGGATAAAACGGACCAATATAAGGCCATGCTTTCGGCGAATACTGTTTCGGATAACAGACTTCCGCATAATTGGGATAGCAAGCATAACTGGGCCAAGCATAATCCGGTAAATTCGGCTGATTGTATTGTCCGGGCAACGGTCCTTGCTGTCCGTAAGCTTCGGGGTGATAGGCAGCCGGAATTCCCTGTTCTTGCGGCACAAACTGTTGCTGTACCCGATAATGATTTCCGTAAGACTGGGCGTGTTGAGCGTATTCCGCCGGAACCGTGTTGCTCACACTTGTCGGAGGAACAACTTGACGTATATCAGTTTGCGGATTGTGGTTGGCAACCTGAACAACAAGAGCCTGAGACGGTTCGGAACGTCCCGGCATTGGAACAGGAGCGTTTACAATTTGCGTTTGAGGTTGTGCAACGGGTTGCGGCGACCAGATGGAACGTCTGGCGGGTGTTGGCGAAGCAGTTGGAGTTTCCGCAAAACGGTTCTGAATATTTTGCCCCATATTCTGCCCCGCCGGCGCCACCTGAACCGGTGCAACCACTGCATTCGTCGGAACAGCTGGTGTTCCCGAAACACGTAAGCCGTTGTCAATATCGGCTATTTTAATACCCGGAATTTGTTTAACATGTTCTACCGCCTGATGAACCACATCAAGCGAACCAACCTGACCAACCAACCGGACTTTTCCGTTTTGGTAGGAAACCGCAATATCGTAACCCGGAAAACGATCACCCAAACTTGCAGCAATTTTTTCCGCTGCCGCCTGATTACTGTTTGCGTAAACCGCGGTCGGCGCAAGTGCCAGAATTGCGGCGAGTATGAGCGGAACTAAAACGAGTCGCATTGCCTTCCTCCTACCTGAATTCGTAATGTTCAATACTATGTAACCTTTAATAGCATTTGCCCAAGATTTCGAGCCTTTAAAGTTTTATCGTCCATGTAATAGATGAAACTTAACCAAAAATCGGTTAAGCAGCCCGTCTTGGGAAATTCTTCACTTAATTTGTCGGCATTTTCGAATCAAAAGAAAAATTGTTTTTTCCCTTTTCCGTAATTATTCCGCATTATTCCGCCGTTTTTTCAATTTTCCATTGCCCCTTGCGCGAGTATGAAACCTAAACAATTACGAAGCAATTCGTTTTTCAAAGATTCCGGACAGACGTTCTTCATCTTTGGGAATGATACTCGATGCGATCTGCAACGGAGTTGACCAAGGAGAGTGAATAATATCATAGTAAAGTCCCAACAATTTTAATGTTGAGGGATTGCAAAAATGAAACACTTTGAGAACAGAACCGCAGAGTAATCGGAAATCGAACCAGAGTGATGCTTTTTCAATATATTCGAAGTCGTAAACCAATTTTTGACGAACATCATTGAGGTTGACGTCGGAGGCTTGGTTGAGTTGAGCGAGACCGGTTACTCCCGGTTTGACCGAAAGCCGATAGAAATAACCGTCAATACGTTTTTCCAATTCATTGACAAATTCAGGACGTTCCGGTCTTGGTCCAATCAAGGACATCTCTCCGCGTAAAACGTTGTACAATTGCGGCAATTCGTCGAGGTGTGTTTTCCTGATAAACTTTCCGACCAACGTAACACGTTGATCTTTTCGGGCTGCCCAAACGGGACCGGTTGCTGATTCGGCATCGACACGCATGGAACGGATTTTATAAATTGTAAATGCCTTACCGTCTTTACCAAGTCTAACCTGTTTGTAAATACCGGGTCCTTTGGAAGTTAGCCGAACAATGGCAATACTCAAAACAACAATCGGAATCGTAAGAATAAACAGAAAAAACGCAATCACCCAATCGAAAATATCTTTCCTGAGAAAGTAAGAAGAAACTATTGGTTCCGGACATTTTTCCATAATCATAATACTGTTTATCTCCCGTACTCTGTAATGAAATTAATTCAATTCGATTGGTACTTTGAGTTGCCTAAATCCCCAACACAATAGTCATTTTTTGTCATTTCCGCAATTTATTTTAATCTTTAGCAATTTACACGAAATAGCCGAAAAAGCAAGCGTTTTTTTGTTGGAGGTGTTTTTTTTGCTTTTCGTCTATGGTATATTGTTTACTGTTTGGAATTCAGTT
>JAISBG010000633.1 GCA_031266315.1 Planctomycetaceae bacterium
AAACTGGCTCCGGCACTTTCCTCACCGCCGAAACCAATTTTACCGTGATACAAACCATCAACAAACCATTTAAACCCAACAGGAACCTCTACCAGTTTCAAACGCAAATCAGCCGCAACACGATCAATGATTCCGCTCGAAACCAATGTCTTTCCAACTCCAATTCCCTTTGCCCAATCCGAACGGTTCGTGAAAAGATATTGAACCGCAACCGCAAGATAATGATTCGGATTCATCAGACCGACCGAAGGAACAACAATACCATGCCGATCAGTATCAGGATCATTGGCAAAAGCAATATCAAACCGGTCTTTTAACGTAACAAGTCCGTGCATTGCGTAAGGGCTGGAACAATCCATGCGGATTTTGCCGTCGTGATCCACCGTCATAAATGAAAATGTCGGATCAATCAATTTGTTGACAACCGTGATGTCGAGGTTATACCGTGCGGCGATTGGTTGCCAATAAGCACTGCCCGCACCTCCAAGCGGATCAACCCCAATCCGAATTTTTCGCTCGGCAATCGCCTTCAAATCAACAATGTTTTCAAGATCAGCAATGTAATCTTTTGAAAAATCAATTGCCGTTATATGGGGCAACGCAACTGCTTTTTCGTACGAAATTCTTTTAACACCGTTCAGGTTTGATTTCAAATAATTGTTGGCTTGGTTTTGAATCCAACCGGTTACATCGGTATCGGCAGGACCGCCGTTGGGACCGTTGTACTTGATTCCGCCGTCACTTGGAGGATTGTGTGACGGCGTAATAATCACACCGTCCGCAAGAGAATTTCCTTTTTGGTGTTGGTTTTTAGGATTGTTTGGTTTATTATGTTGCAAAATTGCCCATGAAATAACCGGTGTTGGAGTGAATCCGTTATCCGCCTGAAACTCAACTTCAACATTATTTGCCGCAAAAACTTCGAGTGCTGTTTCCTGTGCCGGACCGGATAGAAAATGGGTATCCTTGCCAAGATATAACTTTCCGGTGTAACCTTGTTTCAAACGATAATCGCAAACCGCCTGAGCAATTGCCAAAATATGCGATTCAGTAAACGAACCATCTAATGATGTTCCGCGATGCCCGCTGGTTCCAAATGTAACAAGTTGCGTTGGATTTGCCGCATCCGGTTTTTTTTCGTAATAATTTTTTTCAAGATCATTCAAATTGACAAGAATTGATTTCGGAGCCGGTTTTCCGGCAAACTCGTGAATGGACATAAATTTCAAAAAAATAAATAAAGTTGCAAAATTCAGAATTAATGAACTGAAATTTGTTCTCCCTTCTCTAACCCGAACCCACCGGATTGAGCGAATAATTCCGACAAGTATTTTACCATTCAACCAAGATTAGACGCAAGTCCTCTCAATTTGTTGTAATTTTTCTGATTCTATCGGATTAGGTGTCTTCCAACGGAATAGTAATTTTCGTTAAAGGTAGGCAATTCATTAGGTGGGCGACCTTTCGCTGAAAGGTCGCGTCGGCGTACTCGCCGACAGTGAATTAGAGAAACGACGGTTAATGGTGTTGCCTTTCGTTTTGGAGTCAATGCCGAGTCAACCGGCGCGACCCTTCAGCGAAGGGATCGCCCACCTTATGATTGCCTACTTTTAACCAGAAATTCCACTGAAGAATTACCGATTTTTAAAAATTCAAAGATTCTTCTTGACTTCTGGTTTTATTTTGCATAAAATAGAAATCTTATTCAACTGTGTTGCGTTGTTTTGCCGTGTTGTTTGCGGCAAACGTTTCACAATGAATTTAAATAAACCTAGTGAACAAAGAATATGACCATGAAAAACTTTCTAGAAAACGCTTCAAAAAATTCACAGAAAAACCCGATGAAAAAGCAAATGTTAAAATGGGCAAGCGAGGGGGGGGGGGCAGTATGTGGTGAAAAGGCAAAATTAAACGAAGATTTTTTTGAAGAATCTTTTGAAAAATCTTCTCTTGCCGAACACAATTTTTCAAATTTTTTATCTCTTGTTCGTGCTTCACCATTCGGCTTTACATTAGTCGAACTTCTTGTGGTGATTACAATTATCGGCGTGTTAATCGCGTTACTCCTTCCTGCTGTTCAAGCGGCACGAGAAGCGGCGCGGAGAATGCAGTGTGGTAACAATTTGCACCAATGGGGCATTGCGTTTCATAACTATCACGACACTATGCAAAATTTTCCAACTCCTTGGAATACAAACGGTTTTTCTGTTCAGGCAATGGCATTGCCGTTTATTGAGCAGGGAGCATTTGCAAGCCAAATTGATTTTAGTAAATCTGTCTATGGTGGATCGGGTGGTTACAATTTAGGTTATACGAATCTCAAATTACTTCTTTCCCAACCGCTTAACATGATGACCTGTCCAAGCGAATCCGTTTCTCTCAAAAAAACAGTTGTCGATGGTTCGGAAACTATTGATATTTATGGGGGAAATTATGTTGTTTGTACCGGTTCAGGAACTGGTTCCTCATTTTTACTGAATAAAGATGGAGATGGGATTTTCCATTTTGGATTCGGGAAAGATATGTCTGCAATTACTGATGGAACAAGTAACACAATACTCATGGCAGAAACATTAGTTGGAGACGAAAGACCCATTACAGCATCAACTCCTCTCGAAGAAAAATATGCGGCATACCAGCGAATTGCACGAACTCAAATCTGGGGTTCCGGCGATGGATATAGTTACACAAAAGGCGGAACTCCTATCATCAATCCCGATATTCCCGCTGATATTGAAGCGAGGAGAAGGAAGCGGTTGGAGTTACGAATATTTCCGTGTTTGGATTTCCGCACGCGGATATAATTCAACATGCAATACGTACATTATGCCCAATCAACGTGATTGCCCAAACATGGGCGGTGGCAATCTTGGTTTTATGGCATCTCGAAGTGAACATCACGGCGGAGTTCAGGTTGTTTACTTTGATGGCAGCGTCCATTTCATCAGCAATACCGTCAATCGTGATACTTGGCGAGCAATGGGATCGGTTAATGGCGGTGAAATCACTTCACATTGATCAAAAAAATACACAAGATATTTTACTACAATAACTAAAATTAAAATATCGTAGTTTTTGTATTGTTTTTACTGTCCTCCAATATTCACAAAGTGGTATTATAAAATCAGAGTACACCGGAATAGATTCGCCTCAAGCGAGTGAACAAAATGTCCGCGTTTCAAAATATTTTATCACCGAAGAAATAGGAGGTTATTTCCTTTAAATTACTTACCCTCAAAAAATGTTATGAAAAATTTTATTGTATCGTTGTTTGTTTTGTTGTTGTTGTTGTTGTTGTTTGTCGGTGAAAGTTTTGCCCAACCGGATTTGTCAAGACCGCTTGGACCAACCATTGCGGACACCGGTTCGCAATTTTACCGGTTTGAAAAATTTGACTTGGATTCTAGTGACGGAGAACGTCATTACAAAATTACCGTAGGAATTCCCAAAACGGAAACACCGGAAAACGAATATCCCGTTTTCTACATGCTCGATGGCAACGCCGCACTGGCAGTATTAGACGATGATTTATTTTCATGGTTGGAATCGCTTCCGGTGATTGTTGCCATTGGATACAATACGGAACTCCGGTTTGATGTTACATCCCGAGCGTTCGATTATACTCCAGCCCTGCCCGATAGTTCTAAACCAAACGATGAACGTGGACGAAAAGGAGGAGGATCGGATATTTTTGCCGAATTTATCGAAACTAAAATCAAGCCCAAAGTTGAATCGTTTGCCCGTATCGACAGGCAACGTCAGACGGTTTGGGGACATTCTTACGGCGGGCTATTCGTATTAAATACGTTGTTCAAACATCCCGAAATGTTTCAGAATTATGCCGCCGCTGACCCTTCATTTTGGTGGCAAGATGGTGTGATTCTGAAAATTGAAAAGCAATTTGATGAACAAATTGCAAAAAAAGGAATTGAAAAGAACAAATTAAGTCTTGCTGTTTTCGTAGGACGTGGTGCGCCGCAGCGCAACCGTAATACCGAACAACGCAGTCGTGATGCCGAGCAGCGCAACCGCGAACGTTCTACAGAACCAACAGATTCCTCATCTGACCGTTCTACCAATGTCCGTCGTTCCATGCCGCCTAATACTGCCGAAGATTTTGTTAAACGTTTTGAACCGCTTTTAAAAACGACTGAATTCCGTACTTTTGAAGGTTTTGGTCATGGTCAAATGTTGCCAGCCTCACTCGAACCGGCATTACGTTTTTGTGTACGGTAATAGAATAATAATTTAACAATAAAACTGTTTTATTACTGCCTACACTCTAGTAATTATTCAGTGGAATTTTCTGATTCTATCGGATTAGGTGTTTCCCAACGGAATAGTAATTTTCGTTAAAGGTAGGCAATTCATCAGGTAGGCGACCTTTTGCTAAAAGGTTGCGTCGGCGTACTCGCCGACAGTGAATCAGATTAACAATAGGCAACTTCTAAAAACCACCCTTTTCTTTTTTGAGAATTATGTTATTTTATTTTTGTAGTTTTTTTTATTTTTTTTTCCCTTTTATTTTTAGAGAAGTTCCATGTCCTCATTTCCGTTGCCGCCTTCTTTTTTTGAC
>JAISBG010000638.1 GCA_031266315.1 Planctomycetaceae bacterium
ATTAATGTATCGGGGAAGCATGGTTATCCCTTTTCTTTCGGAGTTAATAGGCAAAAAACTTTTTTCAACACTTTTACTATTTTCATTCTACCCGCTCCGCCAATTTTCAGCAAGACGAACAATTTTTCCAATGTAAACTCGAATCAAAAAATTTTCGCAAAAATACAAAAATTGACCAAACCTTTAAATTTATTTAATATTACAGATAAACTCCCTATTTTTAACTTCATTCGCTTAACTTGAAACCACTGCCTACCTACCTTATGATTACCAATTTGATTATTCCGGTGGAAAACACCTAATCCGGTAGAATCAGAAAAATCATTGGCAACCTCTCATAATTCATTTTTTTACCACAGAGAACACAGAAATCACAAAGAAAAGATTTTTTGAATTTTTTCTCTGTGATCTTTGTGTCCTCTGTGGTTAAAAAGGAATTATGAGAAGTTTCACGATAAATGATGAGTGGTTGAAAAATCTTGGCGGCAACGATTAGGCGTGAAGTTGGAGATATTCGGCGATTTGTACGGCATTTGTTGCAGCGCCTTTGCGGAGGTTGTCGCTGACACACCAGAACGCGAGACCGTTTTCTAATGACAAGTCTTCGCGAATCCGACCAACAAAAACTTCATCACGTCCCGTACAAAGATTGGGCAACGGATATTCTTTTTTTGAAACATCATCCATTATAACAATACCTTCCATACCGGCAAAAAGTTCGCGTGCTTTTTCTACCGTGATTTTCTTTTCTGTTTCAACCAGAATACTTTCGCTATGACAATTCGCCACCGGAACCCGAACCGCTGTCGGACAAACCTTAATCGAATCATCACCCAAAATCTTCCGTGTTTCATAAAGAAGTTTTAGTTCTTCGGAAGTGTAACCTTTTTCCTTAACGGAACCAATTTGCGGAATACAGTTGAACGCAATCGGGTACGGAAAACATTCGCATTGATAATTTTTTCCTTCGAGTGCGGCACGGGTTCCGTTTTCGAGATCACGGGTTCCAACCAATCCCGCTCCGCTAACTGCCTGATACGTACTAACAACAATTCGCTTTACTTTGCCGAAATCATGTAACGGTTTAACAGCAACAACTAATTGTGTTGTGGAGCAGTTCGGACTTGAAATAATTCCTTTTTTCGCGTTTTTGCAACAAGCGGCGTTGACTTCAGGAATAACAAGCGGAACATCCGGGTCCATGCGCCAGTATCCGCTTTCGTCAATAACAAGTGTTCCGCGTTTTACGGCTTCCGGTACAAAATCGCGTGCGGTTTCGTCGGGTGTGCTGGCAATCGCAAGTTGAACACCGACAAAAGAATCCGGCGTCAATTCTTCAATAGTGTAGGTTTTGCCTTGAAATTTGATTTCTTTGCCGGCACTGCGTTTGGAAGCGAGGAATTTAATTGTTTGGAACGGAAAATTCCGCTTTTCCAAAAGGTCAAGTATAATCGTTCCCACCGCTCCGGTGGCTCCAACAACAGCAATTGATTCGTACACGGTTTTCTCCTTATTAAACGTAAAGAAAAAGGAAATCAAAGTAGTGACTATTCAGTGGAATAGCCCGATAGGGCTTCATTTTCATAACCGCAGGTCTTCGACTTGCGGTAGTACCGCGATAAAAAACCCGCCGCCTGAAAGGCGGGATTTTAAATAATAGCGGCAACGGGTTAAAATCCTGCCTTTCAGGCAGAGAAAAAAATACTACTGAATAGTTACTCAAAGTAAAAACGGAAAGTAAAAAACAGAGCAAATATTATCCCGTTGAATTTCGTCCCTACAAGGGGGGAGATTCGGAGGAGATTCGGCAACATCCTATCGCGGATTGTGGTTCTGCGAAGAGCAGGATTTGAAAGTGTGAGCCGAACTTCCATTCCTTAATAACAGAACTTTCGTTCTTTATAAAGGTGGGCAATTTATAAAGGTGGGCAACCTTTCGCTGAAAGGTTGCGTCGGCGATAGCCGACAGTGAACTAGATTAACGACGGCAAACGATATTGCCTTCCGTTTTGGAGTCGAATAAAACTCAACCGGCGCAACCGTCCAGCGGACGGATTGCCCACCTCTTTTCGCGCTGTGAGCCAGATTAACGACGGTAAATGGTGTTGCCTTCCGTTTTGGAGTCGAGTAAAACTCAAACGGCGCAACCGCCCAGCGGGCGGATTGCCCACCTCTTTTTTTCAATGCTTGAACACCTAATCCGGTGGATAGTGGATAGTGCCGCAAGCGGATTAGAACCCTTGAGACAATAATTCCACATGCGAACTCTCTACTATCAACTCTCTACTATCAACTATCAACTATCAACTACCCACTATTCCCTTGTTTTGGGGTGTAAAAACGAAAAAAACATGAGAGAGATAATTTTTATCTCACTTGTAATGGGTTTTATCTCTCGTGAGATGGAGTTCATCACACGTGAAACAGAGTCTGTTTCACATGATTTTGTCGTGCTTCCTCTCAAGAGATAGGGTTCATCTCTTGTGTAATGGGTTTTATCTCTTATGAGATGAGTTTTATCTCTCGTGAAATGGGTTTCAAAAAACGTTTTTTAGAATTCATCTCTTGTGAGATAAAAATTATCTCTTGTATGTTTTCCGGCTTCAGTGCGGAACAGGAGTTTCTGTCTATTTTTCCCAATTACTTGAAAACTTGTTTTCATTTCTTATAATCTCATCTTACATTTTTCAGGAACTTTTTTAACATGGTGTAATGGTTATGCTTTGTTTATTTGTTTCCGATCAATACTTAGAACAATTTGTAACTATTCAGTAGTATTTTTTTCTCTGCCTGAAAGGCAGGATTTTAACCCGTTGCCGCACAAAATCCCGCCTTTCAGGCGGCGGGTTTTTATCGCGGTATTACCGCAGGTCGAAGACCTGCGGTTATGAAAATGAAGCCCTATCGGGCTATTCCACTGAATAGTCACAACAATTTTATTTTTAATATTATGGATATTCCTTTTGTTCATCTTCATTGTCATAGTCATTATTCCCTCCTTGACGGAGCCGGAAAAATTGAAAACCTTCTGAAACGCGCAAAAGACCTTGAAATGCCGGCACTTGCGTTGACGGATCACGGTAATTTGTATGGTGCGTTGGAGTTTTACCAGAAAGCGAAGGAATTGGGTATCAAACCGATTATTGGTTTTGAAGCGTATATTGCTCCACGTAGCCGTTCCGAAAAATCCGGCACGGCGAAGGAATCCAATTTTCATCTCACTCTCTTAGCAATAAACAAAACCGGCTACCGCAACCTGTTAAAACTGGCGTCTGCCGCCTATCTTGAGGGAATGCACTACAAACCGCGAATCGATAAATCCTTGCTTCGGGAATACAATGACGGTTTAATTTGTCTGAGCGGTTGCGCGTCGAGCGAACTTTCGCGAACACTTCTTCATGCCGAAAATAACAGCATGGAACAGGCAACTTCTATTATCAATTGGTATCGGGAATTGTTTGGCGACCGGTATTATCTCGAAATTCAGGATAACGGTCTTGAAATCCAAAAAATCATTTTGGAAGGAACGGTTCGTCTTTCGCGTGAACTTGGTGTTCCTACGGTTGCCACAAACGATGTCCATTATGTTTATCAAAATGATTGGGAAGCACAGGATATTTTACTCTGTGTGAACACCGGTAAACTTCGGGTTGACGAAAAGCGAATGCGTATGGATTCCGATCAGTTTTTTCTGCGAAGTGGTCGCGAAATGCTTCGGGCAATGCCCGCGCACGAAGACGCAATTCAACGAACAATGGAAATTGCCGACCGTGTTGATATTGATTTAGAACTTGGCAAGCGGTATTTTCCGGTGTTTACGCCGCCGGGCGGTTTGTCGTCCGATGATTATCTTCGTAAACTTTGTCTCGAAGGACTCGCGAAACGTTACGCCAATAATCCGAAACGATATAAAGACGGCAAGTTTTCCGATGAAGTTTTAGCCCGATTGGATCGGGAACTTGCGGTTATTAAAAAACTCGGTTTTCCCAATTATTTTTTAATTGTCTGGGATTTTGTACGAGTTGCCGAAGATCGCGGGATTCACCGGACAGCGCGCGGCAGCGGTGTCGGCGCGTTGGTTTGTTACGCGCTCAACCTGTCCCATGTTTGCCCGTTGGACTTCGACTTGCTCTTTGAACGATTCCTGGACGAAAACCGTGTTGAAGCACCGGATATTGATATTGATTTCGATCAGAACCGGCGCGGCGAAGTTCTCGATTACGTCAAACAACAGTACGGTGAAGAAAATGTGGCGCAAATCGGCGTGTTCGGAACAATGGCGGCGAAACAATCCATCAAAGATGTTGGACGTGTTCTGAACATGCCGATTCCGTTTGTTGAATCGATAACGAAGTTAGTACCGGACGAGCCGAAAATGAAAATCACAAAGGCTCTTAACGGAAATGAGGAACTCCAAAAACGTTATGAAAACGAGCCGGACATTAAGGAACTGATTGATTACGCCAAACAACTCGAAGGGCTTGCCCGCCAAGC
>JAISBG010000685.1 GCA_031266315.1 Planctomycetaceae bacterium
GCGTTTCTTTCCACAAAACTATTCGTAATATTTTGTGGGTAGTTTTTTTGACGGGATTCACAGAATTTACAGGATTATGTTAAAAGCAAAAATTTGTTCTATTATTTTTTTGTATTAAAAATAGAATTTCAAATTACAATAAATTTAATTAAAAAATCCTGTAAATCCTGTGAATCCTGTCAAGAAATTGTTCATCCTGTCAATGATACAATTATTTTTTTCTAATAGGAGTTTATCAATGAAAGAACCTACTGTGGGATTGGAAATGCAGATTGTCCGGCTTGCGAAACGTGAAACGCCGGAACGTCAATTTTATTCTCCGATGATGTTCAACGAAAAATGTGTTGCGATTGCAAAATTCATTCACGAAAATGCGCAACAGATAGAACGTGATAATCCGGCTTTTGCTTTTCTTAGCAGCATAGCCGATGAGATTTATGTTCCGTTTTTTCTTGTTCGTTACGAAGACGCGATGGAATGGTTTTACGTTACGCCCGGTAATACTTATGCACATGAATTACTTTTTGAACCCGTCTATCTGAGTAAATCGGAACTACTGGAAATGTTTGACCGTTGCCGGTATTTGTACAAATACTAATAATTTTATTACGAAAAGGAATATTTTATGAAAACAAAAATCCTGACGCCGCTTAAAGCAATTCGTGCAAAATGTCTTGATTGTTGTTGTGACTGAAAACAAGAAATCCAAAATTGCCCCTGTGTCGATTGTTCTCTGTATCGGTACCGATTGGGCAAGAATCCGGTTTTGAGTAACCGTTTGAACACGGAACAAGAGCAAACGATATTAATACGAATGAGTGAAGTCTGCAAGCGGCGTTCTCCAAATGCCCGCTAACTCATTTTTTCTTGTTCGGCAACAAGAAAATTTCATGACCTGTGTCTGGGTTGGGCATTTACTCGACCTGGCAGGTCTGTTTCCCCAAAAACAAGGAGATTGTATGCAATATTTGACAATTGACGAGACGATTACCCGACTAAAATCATTGGGTTATCGTGTTGCGAAATCAGGTGACGTATATCGTTCACCGTGTCCGGCGCACGAAGGCGAAGACGCAAATCTTGCTTTTACGCTTGGCAAAAATGGACAAGTGGTTTTCACTTGCCATTCGCATCATTGTTCTTATGAAGAAATTATGACCGCATTGGGAATTGAAAAAGCAACGGAGCAACCGCAACAGAAAACCAAAGCGGCTTTTGGTAAAACGGTTCACTCGACATTCGAACACGCTGTGAATGCGGCTGGATTCGGAGCAGGACAACAACGAAAACCGGATGCAATTTATCGCTACGAAAATGCTGGCGGCAGTGAGAATTTTTGTATCCTTCGCTGGAATACGGAAAATGATAAAATAACTCGACCAATCAGTAAAGTTGAAGATGGTTATATTGTCGGTTCGCGTAACGATGAACCTTATCCGATTTACCGTTTGCCGGAAATCATCAATTATTTGAAATCGTGCAAAAATACGGCACGTTTATACATTTGCGAAGGCGAAAAGGCAACCAATGCCGCCGTCTCAATCGGATTTTCTGTAACAACATCGGCATTCGGTTCCAATGGCGCAACAAAAACAGACTGGTCGATTTTAGACAAAATCGCAACAGAAAATAATTTGAAACTTGAAATTGTCCTCTTTCCCGACAATGACCAATCCGGTCAAAATTATGCGGATTCGCTTGTCGGTATCTTTACGAAATTCAAATCATCGCCTATTGTAAAAATTGTTCCGTTTACAGATTTCAGTAATACGGGAATTGAACATTTTCCTGAAAGCGGTGATTTTTATGATTTCCTTGAATTGCTTGACAGCAAATCGAATGATGATATTCTCAAAATGATTGACATGATGGTCGAGTCCACAATTCCTGAAATGGAAATTGATGATACGGAAACAAAAGAAATTTATCCTTGGCATCCTTTTCCGGTTGATCTTTTACCGGTAACAGTTTCGCGTTTTATTCATGAAGTTTCTGTGGCGAATGGTTGTGATCCGGCAGGAGTTTCGATTGCAGCACTTGTCGTTTTAGCAACAGCAATTGGTAACAGCCGTCGTCTCCGTCTTAAACGCGGTTGGGTTTTTCCGGCGATTCTTTGGGGAATGCTTATTGCACGAAAAGGAACAATTAAAACGTGGTCGTTATCGCCGCCGATGAAACCTCTTGACCAACGGCAAGCGGAATATCAAAACAAATATCAGATTGAAAAAAAGGAATACGAACAAAAACGAGCGGAATACAATCGTCTTACACCAGCACAACGCCGTCAGGAAACATTACCTGACCTGACCGAACCAATTTTGAAACGAATTATCTCCCGTGAATCAACGGAACAAAAAGTTGTTAAAAACTGTGCGGAAAATCCTCGCGGTTTTTGTATTTACAGCGACGAGTTGGCAACATTGCTTCAAGGAATGGGGCAGTATTGCAAGGACGGCAAAGGCGGAAACGCTCAAAGTATGTTTAATTCGCTTTTCAACGGCGAAGGGTTGGAGAGTGAGCGAATCAGTGAAAGCCGTTACGCACCTCATGCGTTTG
>JAISBG010000687.1 GCA_031266315.1 Planctomycetaceae bacterium
CCATCCGGATAAGAAACACCGGAACGTTCATCAAGCATCAAACCGCCTTTCCATGTTTGCCCGTCATCTTCCGAAATCCATGCCGATAATTTGGCACGATTTTTTTCTTCTCCTTCAAAAGTTCCATGACGTATAAACAAGAGATTTCCGGAAACAAGACGTGTAATAAAAAAACGTGTTACCGGATTTTTGAACGAAGGAGTGGGTTCATTCCAAGTTTCTCCTTGATCGTTTGAAAAACTTTGATGAAGTCCTTTGGGTGTTCGAGCCAAAAGCCACAAAGTTCCGTCTTTCTTTTCAACAATCATTGGCTCTTCACCGGCACTAACAGGAAAAACACAACATCCGCGTTTTGTCCATGTTTTACCTTGATTTGTTGAAGCATAAATGGTTATTCCTCGTTCTCCATCAAGTTCGGGGAAACCATTAAAATTATTGAAAATATTTTTGAAATCCCATTTTGTGTATTCACGGGAATAGAGTTCGATTGGTATCAGCCATGTTCCATTTTTTGTAACTATCGGTTTGTTGTGCAAATTTCCGTGACAAATTCGTACTGGTTTTTTCCAAACGGGAAAATCGGCATCAGGATTTTCACAGGTTGTAACCCAAACACCTATACGTCCGTCAAACATACTAAGACCATAATCGAAAAACAGCCAAAGAGTACCATTAGGTGCCGTCCAGAAATTGGCAATCAAAACACGCCGTTTAACACCATTGGAAAGTTCCGGCGGATCAATGACCAGACGTGGTTTCGACCATGTTTTCCCGTCATCATCGCTGGTAAAAGCAACCATATACGCGTCAGCACTGTCTCCACCGGAAATACTACACGCCCAAAGTCTTCCGCCGGAAGTTTGGGCAATGCCGCAGTTCATATTGTAATTCCGATGATCGTCATCATATTTTGTAACCGGATTTATAAACAGTTCCGGCGGTTCCAAAACAGAATCCAATATTTTTTGACGCGATAATTCTTCACCGTAACTAATTATCGTTGAAAGTAAAAAAAATAAAACGGTCAAAAACAATTGAGTTTTCATGTTAAATCTCCTGAATTAAAAAAAGTTGTAAAAAAGGTTAGTGACTTGAAAGATCGAAATTAAAAACGTTTGATCCCGATTCGGTTACTTCCACTTCAATACCGGACGTTTGGGGAGAACGGTACTTTGAAGGCAAAGCATCTACCATTGGAATAGCGGGAACACGTTCGGGGTTTGTTTGTGCTAATTGTTTTTCATCTTCTGTCATTTCCCTTGCAGGAATAAGTTTGACAAAAATTACGGAATACTTTCCGGCTTGAGTTCCATCACCTCCTTTTCCTAAAAGAGAAGAAAGTTTAAACTTTCCATTAACATCGGTGTATCCGCCGGCTCCCAATCCTTTCGAGGAATCAACAGGAAGGAAAGATACTGAAACGGATTCAACAGGTTTTTCATCTAATGTTACCGTACCTTCAATGTATTTTAAGTTATGCGATTTTTGGCAACCGAATACAGTAAATATCGCTAAAAAAACCAAAGACATCGTAATATTTCGGCAACAATTATTTTTTTCAAAATATTTCATTGGTATTAAATTTTGTTTGTACGGAATCGTCCCGTTTAATGAGACGATTCCGGTTGTTTAAAAAGTTACAAAGAGGTACTTTCGCCGCCGTCTTTCGAGCCAAGTCCTCCCCAAATTCCATATTTTGAAAAACCCGATGTTGCCGGTTTAACATCAATATCGCCACAATTAATTGTATTGGTAATGAACCGAATAGAGCCATCAGCGAATCCACCATTAACGCCGCCGGAATGATAACTGCTCGCGGAAATTAATGGATTTCCATCAGCGCCTAAATTATAAGTCTGGTGGGTGAAACAAGAAGGTGAATTGGGCGGTAAAATTGTATGAAATCCTGTTGCATGAGTTGCTCCGTCTGCAAAGAAACGACCACAAGGTGTATTGTCACTAACATCACTTCCATCATTTCCACTTCCAGCTTTACCACTCAAAATTCCACCTGCTCCTTTTCGATTAAAGCAATCGCGTGGACTACCACTTGCACCTGTTGGATCACCATGAGAAGCATTGTACGCAATGGCATTGGTTGAAGATAATGTATCAGTACCGGATTCGCCGCGACCAATACCTGCTTCGGAAAAGGCAATCGTATTACTTGTTCCGTCAGTCAGTGAATTCATATTGAAATAAACTTTTCCGTCATAGTCAAAACCGAAAAGACCTCGCGGCATTGGCGATATGCTGTACGCTGCTTTATTCCATGCATCGCCGGCGCAACCGCGATAACTAATTTTAGCAGGTTCATTGGTGATGAATTTTCCCTGATGGTCGGAAGGACACAGAAGTGTCGGCACGTTGATGTTACGATAAGTTGCTGTTGTGGCTGCAGTCCATGGCGGAGCCATTCCTCCCGTAACAATTGATTGAAAAGCTGCATCCTGTTCTATAAAAGGAAGCAAGGCAACTGCCCAACCAACACGACGGCATGAGGAATTTGTTGTTGTTCCTCCTTTATATTGTGGTGACGCACCTGCCGGAAACGAGTTGTTGATATCATGGTAATTATGATATCCGATACCAAGTTGTTTGAGTTTATTGATACACTGCATTCGTCTTGCCGCTTCGCGGGCAGCTTGAACGGCGGGTAACAATAATGCGATCAATACTCCAATAATCGCAATCACCACGAGAAGTTCGACCAATGTAAAAGCAATACGTTTTTTCATGGTATTTCTCCTTATGAAAAAAATGAAATTATTAACAGATTACGTAACATATAATCTGTTTTGTAAATTGGGAACAAACGCAATGCCGAGAAACGGCAACAGAATATCGCGCCTAGACAGGAGCGACACGTTACTTTGGACAGGTTCGTTCCCACCGGCAAAAGTGGTGTGTTACATATTTAAAAATGTAACACTGAATTATACCCGTAATATTCTACGCGACGCTCCTTTTTCGGGAGCCACGCAACATTAGAATATTACGGTAATTTTCTACCCGAAAAAATCCGGTTGCCTGTAGAAAATTACAGTTCGCCTAAGCGACCAAAGTATTGTTGACGTACTCGATTTTTTTAACACCCGAACAAAAATTCGGGCGATTTATCTTTCAAAACGGAAAAATAGTCTCCAAAAGTTGAAATTGAAAATGACGGAAAATTTAATGATGTGATTATATTATCGAAAATTTAATGAAAGTCAATCACCCCAACCCTTCAAAATTAAAAAATTTGAGGATTTTTTAATTTTTTTTTCGTTTATGCCCAAAAATCTAAAAAAAATCGTAATTATTCAGTAGAATTTTCGTTAAAAGTCTAACTTGTCGCGTTGCAAGTTTTTTATGCGGTTACAGGGCTACACTCGCCTACCTTATTTTCAACCTAATTTTCCAGACAAAACAACTCAGTAGCCAAGAGACAATAATAAACCAACCTCATTACCTCATTGTTTGCTCGTTTTACGAAAAGTCATTTTTTAATAAGGTAATGAGGTCGGGTGTTTTGTGGCTTTTTTGCTACTGAGGTTGTTTGGTCTGGAAAATTAGGTTGAAAATGAGGTTATCGCCAGATCATCTTTCCGTAATAGGAGTAATCGGGTGAATCCTTAAAAAAATACCAATTTTATGACTCACACAATATAATACAGTATAGATATTGATACGGTTGCGTAATCTTTTAATGAAATTATATTACAGTTTATTGATTTTGTTCGGATACGGGGCAAAATTGGTTACGGTATTCGGTCATGGTCATTTTAAATTCCTCTTTGAAGAGTAGGCGAAGATGATTTGCATTTTCGTAACCACTCATTTCGGCAATTTTGCCGATAGGAAGAGTTGTTTCGCTTAGAAGGAAACAAATCCGTTCTATTCGGTTTTTTCGGATTTCGTCGAGAATAGAATGTCCCAATTCCTTTTTGAATTGTCTTTCCAACCATTGCCGGGAAACACCGGTTTGTTTGGCAACATCGACAACTCGAACAGAAAATCCCGAATTGATACGGATAAATTCCAACGCCCGAATCACAAAATCGTTACGTAATCCCGGCAGCCGTGTTGCCGGATGAACCGGTAAATCTGTC
>JAISBG010000640.1 GCA_031266315.1 Planctomycetaceae bacterium
ATGAAATTGACAATACCGGAAAAACAATATTCACTCCCATGAGTGTAATAAAAAATTATAAATTGACAATGACCTCTCAAAAAATGATTTTTTAGAGATGCCCCATAATATTTCACGGGCGAGCCGTTAAATATACTTTTCACACTTTCAAGTTCGGTTTTCGTTTTTTTTAAGGGACATGAAGGACAAAAGAGACGTTGGGAACAGGAGGGCAACGGCAAACATTGCCCCTACAAAATCTAAAAACGAAACTACAAATCAGTAAAATTGTTTTTTGTTCCGTATAATTTGTGTCGGGATATAACTCGCGATTTGAAATATGCCGGAATTGAAAAACGTGACGTCTTTCTTTTTATTCGTTTTATTTTTTCACCGCAAATCAATCGGAGACGGATTGACATTACTCTCCTTAACCATTAGATTTATAATAATCAGATAAGAAATAAATGACTTGGAAAACCTAACATCAATGGTCGCAACGTTTTACACGTGTTGCTCAAAAACGGGAACGGTTGGCTAGACGGTTCGGCAAGAAACAACGACCAAGTTTTCGGGAGGACTTTTCGACACGATAAACTCTTGAGCCAAGAGATTTTGTTCACGGCACCGTTCACCGGAACCGGTTCGCTTTCTGACTCTTTCCCGCAAAACGGAGCAGTTTTGAAATAAGTTTTTAACAATAGTTTTTACAAGCAAACAAACACAAAAAAAGCGAAAACGCTAGAGTGTTTTACATAACTCTAAATATAGCAAATGGTTACAAAACAAGCGGTTTTCCAAATCACCCCAAAAATCGCTGGAACAATAAAAAAACCACTTTTGAACCAAGGGGTCGCCCACCTATGGTTGCTTACTTTTAACGAAAATTTCACCGAATAATACCAAATGCGAAATATCATCTCAAATATGAAACGTGTAATCACTCTCGTAGAGTTAAAATGACGAGATAATGCGCAATTTTCTAAACAAATTCAGTATAAATTCTGACTAATTTCAATACCGAATACAATATTACCATAATATCCATCCGACAATACCCTAAAAATAATAATTAACTCGACAAAAAAACTTCTTAAAATAAAGATAATAAATTAATGACGTTTTTAGAACATACCAAAAACACAAAACTTGCAAACCTACTGGGTACGGTATTGTCTGAATTTACCGAATGTTGTAAACTAAACAATGTTTGGGCGGAATATTTATGTAACTGTTCATTCGTGAAATATCGTTTTAAACTGTATAAAAACTTAACCATCAAACCAAAGAATTGAAAATTTATGAAAAAGTATTTGATTTTGTTCGTGATTGTTTTGTTCTGTATTTCTCTAATTTCTTTGCCGACTGTTGCTCAAGATTGGACGTTGAAGCAGGGAAACGTCTGGTCTCGCCAAGCCGAAGCCATAAAACGGTCAACTGACAAACCGAATGACCGGAACGGTAAAGAAACAATTCGGATTGAACATACCGGAAACGAAGATTGGGCACTCAGTGAAGGTAACCGGATTCTTGTTAAACCGGGTGAGGTGTTCGAACTCGCCGCCAATCTCAAATCGGAAGGAATCGGTCATGTGTCTATTTCCGTAACTACCCGGAAGAAAAATGGCGATGTTGTCGAATGGACTTACGGAGCGAAAGAAATTCGCGGCAATGTTTCATGGACACCGCTTCGTACAAAATTTATGGTTCCGCCGGATATTGAAACAATTGAACCGCGAATTGTCGGTTCGGGACAGTTAACAGTTTGGATTGACGGTTTTTCCGCAGCAAAAATTGAATCGCGAAATATTACGTTTCAAGATGCCAAACCGGTAAAACTTGATAATCGTTTTTTAAGTGTTGAATTTGATTCGTCTGCCGGAATTTTTTCCGTTACTGATAAACGAACCAACCGTGTTTGGCACCCCTCATCGGTTGCCGCAAAAAATTTCGTTGTTTTGCCGAAACAGGATTCTGCCGCATCCAATTTATCGAACACAAAATTCACTTTGCTGAACACGGAAACGCTACTCGAATACGATATTTCCGTAACACTTGAATCGGACGTACCGGAAATGGTTCTCCGCCTTGACGGTCAAGGAGCAATGTCGGGATTGATTTCTTATCCGCCCGCCTTCACCTCGAAACCCGGAGACCGGTTAATTGTTCCGATAAATGAGGGAATCGGTTATCCTGTGGAGGAAAAAGATATTCGGGTTGGTCGGTTGATTGCTTACGGCGGTCACGGAATTTGTATGGCGTTCTGGGGACACATTGACGACGCAACCGGCGCCGGAATGACCACAATTATCGAAACACCAGACGACGCTTCCATCAATATGACGCGAAATCCGGTTGATAATACGAAAAGTAACGAAGAACGTTTGTTACAAATTAACGCCGTTTGGGAACCGTCCTTCGGAGAATTTCGTTATCAACGGGTTTTACGTTTCGTATTTTTTGATAAAGGCGGACATGTTGCCGTTTGCAAACGTTATCGGGATTATGCCAAGAAAATCGGACTTTTCAAACCGTTCACTGAAAAGGTAAAAACAAATCCGAATATTGATTTGTTGCTTGGTGCGGTCAATATCTGGTATTGGGACAAGGACAAAATCAAACTTGTTACAGAGATGAAAGAACTTGGTTTTGACCGGATTTTATGGAGCGGTAACGGCAGTGTTGCGGAAATTACCGAATTAAACAAAATCGAACACGTCTTAACAAGTCGTTATGATATTTATCAGGATATTATGGATCCGGCGCAGTTCGACAAAGTTTGGGTTCACGGTGATTGGACAACAGAGGCTTGGCCGCACGATATTAACTGGACGGAACCGAATGG
>JAISBG010000051.1 GCA_031266315.1 Planctomycetaceae bacterium
TTTGCTGTATTTTCGGTGTTTGAACAGGTTAGGGAAAAGGTCTATTAATCGATCAAATTAACTGTGTAACTATTCAGTTGCCTAAAACCCAATCCCCCCACACTTGACAGACTTTATCATGTCAGCCCTTATTTATCACGTTTCCCTTAGTAGCCAACAACGTACCAAAACGCGCCCTTATGCCCTTATTTTTTCGTTCAACCTCCAAAAAATAAGGGAATAAGGGCGCGTTTGGTGGCGTTGTTGGCTACTAAGGGAAATTGGATAAATAAGGGTTGTATGCTTGAAGCTGTTCGTAAAGCAATGTTGTCCAGTGCGGAATTATTAGGCTTGAGCAACTGAATAGTTACTTAACTGTTAGGCAAAAATCAATGCTGATTTTTGTCAATCATTTCAAAAAAACGTAACTATTCAGTAGAATCTAGTTTATGATTGAAGTATGCCAAAATTTCGCCTACCCTCACTCAAAACCATTACTCTACTGAATAGTTAACACCAACAGAAAGGCAGAGACAATGCCAAAAGTTTATTTTAGTATATTGAACGTTTTCACCGTTCTTGTTATCAGCGTTGCAGGAACAAGTTTTCTGCTTTCCGCTACGCCGGAGAATAAGGAAACATTACAATCGCTTGCGGAACAATTTGAAAAACCGCCGATCAAATACCGTCCCCATGTTTGGTGGCACTGGATGGGAAGTAATTTTACCAAAACAGGAATCACCAAAGACCTCGAAGCGATGAAAGAAGCGGGAATCGGCGGAGGAACGATTTTCAATATCGCTTCGTCTGTTCAAAATACGCACGCTCCAATGGAAAACAATCCTTATCCTGAACAAACATACCGCAGCGAAGCCTATTGGGATGCAATGCGTCATACAATGTCGGAAGCGAAACGTCTTAATTTGGTCATGGGATTGCACGGCACGCCGGGTTACGCGACCACCGGCGGTCCTTGGATTACGGAAGAATATTGTATGCAAACGCTGGTGTTCACGAATGTTGCTGTGCAGGGCGGTCAAGTGATTGAAACAACGCTTCCGCGACCGAAACTGCCGATTTATCGCGGTTTTTCCAACGAAAACAATAGTTTTGGGAAAAACGTTACTGGAAAACAGGCAACGTATTACAAAGATATTGCAGTGATGGCAATTCCCGACACAAAGAACGCGGCTCCCGCCGATGTGCTTGATATTTCCGCAAATATGGACGAAAACGGACGCTTGAAATGGCAAGCTCCCGACGGTTCATGGAACATTTGCCGTATCGGTCATGCGCCGACAATGTCACATCCGCATCCGTTGCCCGATGATATTATCGGGAAAACATTGGAAGTCGATAAAATGAGCCGCGAAGCAAATCTTTACCATTGGAAACAACTTCTTGATCCTTTGAAAGAGCATATCGGAGAGTATTTCGGCAAATCGTTTACTTATATTTGGATCGACAGTTATGAATCCGGCGACCAAAACTGGACACCGACATTCCGTGATGATTTTATTCGTTTAAAAGGTTATGATCCGCTTCCGTACATTGCCGTTCAACAAACAACGAAGCCGGATAAAAAAAGCGAAGAGTTGAAAAAATTCCAACAGGACAACCGAGCTGTTATCAGTCGATTATTCATTGACAATGGTTGGAAAACCGCGCAAGAGGCACTTCATTCGTATGGTTTGAAGTTTTATTGGGAACCTTACTCCGGTCCGTGGGATTCGCACGAAAGTGTTTCCATTCCCGATCTTCCAGTGGGAGAATTTTGGACGGGCGGTAATGGTTCGATCGGAAAGATTCCTGCGATTGCAAGAAAATTTGGGAAACAGCTTGTCGGCGCGGAAGCGTTTACCGGCAGACCGGTAAGAAGCAAATACACAGAAGACCCAGCGTTTTTGAAACATTCGGCGGACGGCGGTTATGTGTCCGGTGCCAATTGGTATTTTTTGCATCACTGGGTTCATCAGCCGTTTGACGAGCGTTATCAACCCGGCATGGGCATGGGATGGTGGGGAACGCATTTCAGCCGTTATCAAACATGGTTCAAACCCGGCAAAGCGTTCTTCACTTATTTAGCACGTTGCCAAATGTTATTACAACAAGGCGTTTCCGTTGCTTCGGAACGGAATACCGCTCATCGAAGCACGCCGGATGCGGAAATATTTTTCATCATCAATCCCGAACGTTCCGCAGTAGAAAAAACATTCGCATTTCCGGTAAAAGACGGTTTTCCTGAATTATGGAATGCTTATACCGGAACAATTCACCAAACACGGCACTGGAAGATAGACGGCGATAAAACCTTGGTCAATCTGAAACTGGAGCCGGACGAATCCCTATTCGTGATTTTCCCGAAAAATCCAACTTGCACTTATCCCCAATTGCGATTGCCGGAATATGACGTGAAAAGTGAAACAGCGGAAGAAATTCGCGGAACGTGGAACGTGCGTTTTGAACCGAAACTGGACTTGCCCTTTGTCCGTGAATTTCCGGTATTGACTGATTTTAGTAAAAACCCCGATACTGCCGTAAAATACTTTGCCGGAACCGCCGTTTATGAACAAACAATGAAGATTCCGGCGGAGGAAATCAACCAAAACAAACGTTTCGTACTGGACTTGGGAAGACTAAATGATATTGCCAATTTGCGAATCAATGGAAAAGACGCGGGTGTGTTATGGAATCCGCCATACAAAGCGGATGTAACACCGTTGATTCAAGCGGGAGAAAATCAGGTCGTGATTGAAGTAACGGTGAATTGGGCAAACCGTCTTATTGGCGACGAACAAGAACCGGCTGATTTTGAGTGGGGAACAGATCGCGGCAATGAGGGACGGGCAATGAAAGCGTTTCCTGACTGGTTTCTCAAAAATCAGCCGCGACCGTCGCAAGGACGCAAGACATTCAATATTTGGTACTATTATCGGAAAGATTCGCCATTACAACCGGCAGGATTACTTGGTCCCGTGCGTTTTATTCGGCAGGAAGTGGAATATCATTCTCTTGGAGCTGAATAAGCATAATGATTCGGTCGTTTCATTTCCAAAATCTTGCGGAAAGATGTCGTTCTCGGAATTGTCCCAATTGTTCTGCTAAAGCCGTTTTAAAATACACACTGAAAATTCGCAAAACTGAACACGGTAGCGCAACAACGTGAAGCGGTTATTCGGGGGCGAAGCCTATTGCCTTACCGGCTTCGGTATCCCAAAGTTTTCAAAGGACATGAGGAACATTGGAGACTGATTTCACTGGAGATAGTCCTTCAACTCCATATCAGAAATGTCACACAAATCACTACGCTTCATAAAAACACATTAACAATTATACCGAAGCCGGTAAGGCAATAGGCTTCGCCCTTGAACAACCGCTTCACGTTGTTGCGCTGCCGTGTTCAGCTTTGCGAATTTCAAAACGGCTTCAGCATACATAAAATAAATACCAATAAAAAGAACTACTACTGAATAGTTACAAAAATAGTTTGTGGAGATTTTTATTAATTTAAACCTTTGTGTTCTTTGTGCCTTTGTGGGATACAAATTGAATTTTTAGAAATACCCTTTATTGTGAACGGTTACAAAAAAATTAGAAAGGAAAATATAATGAAAAAATTACTTTATGTTTTGGCGTTTGTTATTGCAAGCGGTTCGTTTGTGTTTGCTGATGACCTCCGTTGGCAAAATGGAACGTTGCATTTGGGGGATAATGTTGTCGGGAAATTGGCGGGGGAAATGAGCGGCGGGATTGCAGTTGTCTTGGAAACTTGTAGTTCGCTCGGAGATAACACGTTCAAAATTGTCCGCAACTACAAAGCGGAAAAAGATGTGGATAATGCCCGAATTTGTCTCGATTATGTTCACGACGAAAAAGCAAATTGGTGGATGATTCCCGCCGTATCCTACAACGGAAATCAATGGGGCAGCGGTAAAGAACCAAAAGGTGCAGAAGAAAACGATGTGTTCCGCTCGTTTTCGTTTCGCCGTACTCCAATTCCGGGTTGCACTTATTCGGAAGGCGACAAGTTTGCTGTTGCGGTGTGGAGCGATAATCCGAAACTTGAATCGCAACATTTCTCTTGCAGTATCATGCCGGAAAAATTGCAGACAACACACCGAATTATTTTGCCCGAAGAGGAAATGCCGACAAACTACTACAACCTTAACAAAAGCAAATCAGGCT
>JAISBG010000055.1 GCA_031266315.1 Planctomycetaceae bacterium
CAAACGATTTCATCGTGAATATGGCTGACAACCGTGTTGTATTCATAAGCAAGGTGTTCCATCGTGCGGTATTCACGCCAATATTGGAGTGTCCAAAGGAGTTTGGTCTCCAAGAAGATACGGCTAGGACGTCCACCAAATTTATGACGCTCGGCATCGGCAACACGGAGAATAGAAAGCAATTGGAAAAACGTCGGCTTCGCCACTCCAAAAAACTTTTTGAATTGGCGATCACTTTGCTTAAGAGCTTTGGTAACTTCGGGGGAGTGCATAAGAAAAAAATCGGTGAAAGATAACAAGGAAGGAAACTGCCCACAGAATAACAATAACCCTAAAGTTACGCAAGAGCAACTTGGAGAAAAAAATGAAAATAAAGTTAGAGAAAAGGTCTACTATTCCCGTCCCTTGAAATAGAACAATATTCAGAGTAAAATAACGAAATGAAAAAATTATCGCGTCAACCTGCCCAAAAATCCAACGCAAACATAACCGTCAATATTCATGATGAGTTTGTCCGTGCAGTGTTTGCCCATCTTGAACTCGTCATTGAGTTCCTGAAACTTTATGTCGGCAAAACCCGCGATGGTCGCAAATTGCTAAAATTACTTGACTTAAAACGAATCAGGCTGGAACCGACCCAGTTTTTCGGTCCGGAAGGACGACAACGAATCGCCGATTTAATCTTCTGGATTCCCCTAAAACATGGAAAAGGTTCCGCCGGTGTTGTGTTCATTTTTGAACATAAAAGCGAACGGAAACGCTCTTGGTCTTTTCAATTGCTCAAGTATTTAGTAGCAATCTGGAATAAGTTTTTTTGTGAAGCAAAAAATCCGGAAAGCAATGATTTTGTGTTGCCGGCACCGTTGTTGATCGTTCTTCACAACGGTGCAAAACCGATTATTAACAAACCGATGTTAGAGGAGTACATCGCCAAAATTGTCGGAACAAAAAAATTTATACCGAAATTCGATTATATTATGGTTGATTTATCGGTGTTGAACCCCGATGAATTTGGTACGGCTCCGTTATTGCGGGTAATCCTCGAATTGCTCAAACGCGCAACGGACGGAACCTTGTACGATGTCCGCAAACAAATACTGGAACCATTGGCGGCAATTCGTGATGACGAAAAGACACGGTATTGGATTCAGCAAATTTTGCGGTACATGGATAAATCAATCAAAAGTAAGAAAGAAGAACTAACACCAGAATCAATCGATGAAATCATTGAACCTGTTTACAAAGAAAGGAGTACAAAAATGTCTTTAACATTTTTAGAAAAACTTGAAAAAAGAGGTAGAGTGAAAGGTAGAGCAGAAGGGAGAGCAAAAGGTAGAGCAGAAGGTAGAATAAAAGGGAGAGTAGAAGGTAGAGCAGAAGGAAGAGCAGAAGGGGGACAAAATGTAGTTTTAGCCGCTTTGCGAGCAAAATTTAAGAAAGTTCCAAGACATATTGAAACGGTGATTCGTCAGATGTCAGACCCAATCGCTTTAGAATCGTTAATAAATGATGCTATTGCAAGCCAGACATTAGATGAATTTGCAGAAGCCCTAAAGTAAAATCCGATAACTTATTTTCCAAACTGTTCAAAAAATATGGCATTTTCTTACGAAAAACTTACGACCAAATCTCAAGAAGCGTTGTCGGCGGCACAAGAATCGGCGGTCAAGTCGGGGCATCCTGAATTGACGCCGTTGCATTTATTTGATGCACTTCTTAATGAAAAGGATGGTAATATTCGTCCTTGTCTTGAAGCCATTGGCTGCCGTCTTTCCCAACTTGATGCGATGGTTGATGCGGAATTGCGTCAACTTCCGAAGGTATCCGGCGGCGGAGTAATTCCTCAGCCGAGCGGTGAACTTCAACGTGTTCTTTTTGCCGCTGACGAGGAAGCCGAAGCCATGAAAGATGATTACGTTTCGACCGAACATCTTTTGTTGGCACTGGAGAAAATTCCTTCCAAAGTGAAAAATGTACTCAAACTCAATGCTTTGGGACGTAATGAATTACTGCAAGGTATTAAAACTGTACGCGGTAATGCGAAAGTGTCCGACGCAGATCCGGAATCGAAACTTCAGGTGTTGAGTCGTTATGGAATTGATCTTGTCGAACGCGCTAAAAAAGGGAAACTTGATCCGGTGATTGGACGTGATTCTGAAATTCGTCGGGTAATTCAGGTTTTATCGCGCCGTACAAAAAATAATCCGGTGTTGATTGGTGAACCCGGTGTTGGTAAAACAGCGATTGCCGAAGGGTTGGCGTTGCGGATTGTGGACGGCGATGTGCCGGAATCACTCAAAAATAAACGGGTTATTGGTCTTGATATGGGTGCGCTTGTTGCCGGAACAAAATTTCGAGGCGAATTTGAAGAACGTTTGAAAGCGGTTTTGCGTGAGGTGGAGGAGGCAGCCGGTCAGATTATTCTGTTTATTGACGAGTTGCACACATTGGTTGGAGCGGGGCGTGCCGAAGGCGGAAGCGATGCGGCTAATTTGCTCAAACCGGCATTGTCACGCGGTGAACTTCGGTGTATTGGCGCGACAACATTAGATGAATATCGGAAATATATTGAAAAAGATGCCGCGTTGGAACGCCGTTTCCAACCGGTTTTTGTTGAAGAGCCGAGTGTTGAAGACACGATTGCAATTTTGCGCGGTTTGAAAGCCCGTTACGAAGCACATCACAAAGGCGTTAAGATTACTGATTCTGCGTTGGTTGCCGCCGCTGAAATGTCACATCGATATATTGCGGATCGTTTTTTGCCGGACAAGGCGATTGATTTGATGGACGAAGCGATGTCGCGGTTGGCGATGGAACTTGAAAGTGTTCCGGCGGAAATTGATACGGTTCAGCGACGTCTGGTGCAACTCGAACTTGCGGCGCGCCAACTCGCTGACGAAAACGAACCGCATGCCCAAGAGCGGTTGCGTGAAATTGAAAAAGAGATTGCCCGAAGTAAGGACGAACTCGCCGAACTCCGAACTCAATGGGAAAAAGAAAAAAGCGGTGCTCTTGATATTCACCAACTCCGCAGTCAGTTAGCCGATGTCCAATTAGAGTACAAAAATCTTGAAACACATATCAACACCGAACAATCACAAGGAAGATTGGTTGATGAATCGCAATTTCAAAAATTGTTTGAATTGGATCAGCAGCGGAAAGCTCTTGAAAAACAAGTCGAAGAAGCCGAACAAACATAACACACAACAAAGCAATTTCCCTGATTCTACCGGATTAGGTATTTTCCACCGGAATAGTTAAGGTAAGGTAGGTGGGCGACCTTTTGCTAAAAGGTCGCGTCGGCGTACTCGCTGACCGTGAATTAGATTAACAATAGCAAATTGAATTGCCTTCCGTTTTGGAATCAAGTTACCAACCGTCAACAGGGACAAGTCGGCTATCGCCGACGCGACCTTTCAGCGAAAGGTCGCCCACCTTATGATTCCCGAGAAAATATTACCAATTTGACTAATCCGGTAGAATCGGCAATTTTCTTTTTATCGTTCTGGTTTTGGGAGTTCACGTTTTTTGTGGTGTTTTTTGTGATTATTTTTTCTTTTGAAGTCGATTAATTTTGAATTTTTGCCGATATGTTTTTCCATTTCTTTAATTCTGTCGCGAATCACCGCAGCACGTTCAAATTCCAAACGATCAGCGGCTTCCAGCATTTCTTTTTCCAACTCGTTGATCAATTCCCGCGTAATAAATAATTCTTCATCTTGACCGATTGACGCGGCAGCGGACGCGGTTGCGTGAGATTCGGCGGCTTCTTCAATTCCTTTGGAAATATTTTTCTTGATTGTTTCTGGAGTAATTCCATGTTCTTTATTGTACGCTTGTTGTTTTTTACGGCGGCGTTCAGTTTCGTCGATTGCTTTTTGCATTGACTCCGTAACTTTGTCGGCGTACAGAATCACTTTCGCGTTAACATTTCGCGCACTTCGTCCGATTGTCTGAATCAATGACGTTTCGCTCCGCAAAAAACCTTCCTTATCGGCGTCGAGAATCGCAACAAGCGAAACTTCCGGTAAATCGAGACCTTCGCGTAATAAATTGACTCCGACCAGCACATCGAATTTTCCGCTTCGCAAATCACGCAACAATTCAACCCGTTCAAAAGCGTCCAGTTCGCTGTGCAGCCATTTACAACGGATTTTCTGTTTCTCAAAATACGCGGCAATATCTTCGGCAAGACGTTTAGTCAACGCGGTTACAAGAACACGTTCACCGGCGGCGGCACGTTCCCGAATTTGTTCCATTAAATGGGGAATTTGTTTCGCTGCCGGAGCCACTTCGACGACCGGATCGAGAAGTCCGGTCGGACGAATGACTTGATCGACAAAATGATTTTTACATTGTTCCAATTCATACGGACCCGGAGTTGCGGAAACGAAAACGGATTGATTGATTCGCTCGACCCATTCGTCGAACTTTAACGGACGATTATCCAACGCACTCGGCAAACGGAAACCGTGTTCGACGAGATTTTTTTTCCGTGCTTGATCGCCGTGAAACATGGCACGAATTTGCGGGATTGTTACATGGGATTCATCGACGAAGAGCAAATAATCGTCGGGGAAAAAATCAAAGAGCGTTTCCGGCGAACTTCCCGGCGGACGATCCGACAACGGCGCACTATAATTTTCAATACCGGGGCAATACCCGATTTCCTGCATGAGTTCAAGATCATATTTTGTTCTTGCCGACAATCGTTGTGCTTCGAGCAGTTTTCCTTGTTCTTTGAAAACTTTTAATCGTTCTGATAATTCTTTTTCGATACGTTCGACGGCGGCTTGAATCCGTTCTTCGGGCATGACAAAATGTTTGGCGGGATAAATATAAAATTCCGGTTGCCGACGAATTGTTTCGGCGGTGAGCGGATTGATGATGGAGAGTTGCTCAATTTCGTCGCCCCAAAATTCAACACGAACAGCAAACTCTTCATACGAGGGCCAAATTTCAACAGAATCACCGCGTACACGAAATTGACCGCGTTCAAAAGCGGTATCATTCCGGTCGTATTGAATATCAATGAGTTGCGCGAGCATTTTGTTACGCTGAACCTCTTCGCCGACACGCAACGCCACCATCATTTCTTTATAATCTTTTGGCGAACCAAGACCATAGATACACGAAACGCTGGCAACAATAATTGTATCACGGCGTGTAACAAGAGAACTTGTTGCGGCAAGCCGGAGACGGTCAATTTCTTCATTGATGGAAGCGTCTTTTTCAATATAAATATCGCGTTGCGGAATATAGGCTTCGGGTTGATAATAATCGTAATAGGAAACGAAATAAGCAACCGCATTATTGGGAAAAAATGTTTTAAATTCGGAATAAAGTTGTGCGGCGAGTGTTTTGTTGTGGGACATTACGAGTGTTGGCTTATTGAAATGGGCGATAACATTTGCCATTGTGAATGTCTTGCCGGACCCCGTAACACCTTTAAGTGATTGCATTTTCTGCCCTGATTCGATACCGCGAATCAAGGCGTTAATTGCTTGCGGTTGATCACCCGACGGACGAAAAGGAGATTGAAGATCGAACATGTTCTTTGTGCTCTCTGCGGCTAAAAAACAAAACAAATTATTACGGAAATATTCATTTTGTTTCTGTCGGCGGTGTTTTTGTGTTTATGTTTGTATTGGTCAAAACTCCGTAAAACAAAATTCCATTCTATACTATCATTCATTATTAAAATTGACACGCTTTTGACTAGAACCGTCAAACTCACAATTAAAACCAATGAGCCGTTAATTATAACAAGCAAATTTTAGAAAAAAACCGGTAACTCAAAGTGGGCAACCTTTCGCTGAAGAGCTTTCATTCACGGTCGCATCGGCGTTAGCCGGACAGTGAATTAGATTAACGGCGGCAATTCGTTATTGCCAGCTGTTTCG
>JAISBG010000126.1 GCA_031266315.1 Planctomycetaceae bacterium
TTAATCTGATTCACTGTCGGCTATCGCCGACGCGACCTTTCAGCGAAAGGTCGCCCACCTACAAAAGGTTGCCCACCTAATGATTGCTCACTTTTAACAAAAATTCCAGTGGGAAACACAGAATCCGGTAGAATTAGGACTTTTTAACGATGGGGCGGAACATGAGTTAGAAACTTGAAAAATACCAAATACACTCCTAACACAGTATAAAGTCGTATGAAAAACCTTGAAGATCATATTCAAAGCATAATGCCGGCGCGGCTTGTGGGAACGGTTGTTCAGACGCACGGAATGACAATTGCGGCGGCAGGTTTTCCGAGTCCGGTAGGAAGTGTTGCGGAGATTGACCGACCCGGCAGTGAACCGCTTGTTGCTGAAGTGATCGGGTTCAAAGACGAACTCACCATTCTTTATCCGTACAGCGACATCACCGGTGTTCGACGCGGTAACCGGATTCGACTCACGAAAACATTGCCGTGGCTCCGTGTCGGTGAAAATTTATTAGGACGTGTTCTCAATGCCGAAGGTAAACCGGTTGACGGTTTGCCGTTGCCGGTTCTTGAAGAGCAGATTTTGTTCGATAATGACCCGCCGCCTGCCAGTTCCCGTCCGCGTATCAATTCAATTCTCTCAACCGGTGTTCGTGCGATTGACGGCATGTTGACTTGCGGGCGTGGACAGCGGCTTGGTATTTTTGCCGGTTCCGGTGTCGGAAAGAGCGTAACACTTGGCATGATTGCCCGTTACACGAATGCGGATATTATTGTTATCGGATTGATTGGTGAACGCGGACGGGAACTGAATGATTTTATCGAACGTGATTTGGGTGCCGACGGTTTGAAAAAAAGTGTTGTGGTTGTTGCCACCTCAAACGAACCGGCATTGATGCGGGTTCGTGCGCCGATGACCGCAATGGCAATCGCGGAATATTTCCGCGATCAAGGTAAAAACGTGTTGGTGATGATGGATTCGCTGACACGGTTTGCCATGGCGCAACGCGAAATCGGTCTTGCCGCCGGAGAACCGCCGACAACAAAAGGTTATCCGCCGTCTGTTTTTGCAATGTTACCCAAATTGGTTGAAAGAGCGGGACGTTCCGTAACAGGAACCATCACCGCGTTTTTCACCGTGTTGGTCGAAGGCGACGACCACAACGACCCCATTGGCGATACCGTGCGCGGATTGCTCGACGGACATATCTGGTTGTCACGAAAATTGAGTACACGCGGACATTATCCGGCAATTGACCCGATTGAAAGTATTTCGCGGTTGATGCCGGACATTTGCGATTCGGATCATTTGAAAGCGGCTCGGTTAATGCGAAAACTACTCGGCGTTTATCTTGATAACGAAGATTTAATTTCAATCGGAGCCTACCGCACCGGAAGTAATCCCGAAATTGATTACGCTATTAAAATGAAACCAATCATCGACCAGTTCCTGCAACAAAATGTTGCCGACCAAGCCAAACTCGATCAAACCATTCATCGAATTAAAGAATTATTCTTATCCGCAGAAAACTCCGAAAATCGAAAATAAAGTATTGTAACTGTCTATTTTATTTTTACCTATTTACGTAATATGCTGCTGAAGTATTCCTCCGCCCCGTAAGGGGCAATGCGTAACAACCCACCGCAACGCGGTGGGAAACGATACACATAAACAATCGCCCTGTAAGGGCAACGCAAAGCGAATCCATTGCCCTTACAGGGCGAAATTATGGTGGGCTAGAACCCACCGCGTTGCGGTGGGTTGTTACGCAATGCCCCTAAAGGGGCGAGGTAAAAATTGGCAATCCTACTGTACCAATACCTCAAAAAATATCAATTTCATAGTTCACACAGTATATTAATTCCCCACAACACTGTTACAGGAGAATTTCCTTGTCCTTCCAACAATTGATTATTCGTTGGCTTACTGCTCAGGTTTTACGGAAAGCGAAACAAGAAATCTTGACAGTACCGGATAAATCTGTATCGGATACCAAAATACCGGACGAATATTCGGAATGTCCGGCTGCTTCCAAACAATTGTGTTGCGAGAATCAACCGAATAACTCGGATGTTACCGCAGTTGATCTTGGATTTGTGTTTGCAATGCCGATGGAAGCCTCCGGTGTGGCGGACGACTTGAAACAACATCAGACAACTCGAGGAAATGGTCGGACATTCCATACTGGTATTTTTCATGGTTATCGTACAGCGATTGTTGAATCTGGTGTTGGTCAGGAAAATGCCGGACGTGCCGCCGAAGTGTTGCTTGATGTGTTCCAACCGAAACGGATTTTTTCCGCCGGTTACGCGGGCGGATTGTCGAAACGGTTGAAACAATTTAACGTTTGCTTTCCTGAAATATTGGTTCGGGAATCCGACGGAAAAACATTCTACGTCTCAAATTCCGTTCCCGAAATGATTGAAGAATCATCTGATTTGGGAAAACGAGAAAAACAAAACGGAAAATTAATCTTATTGACAACAGATTTTGTTGTTGGTTCTCCGAAACGAAAATCATTGTTGTATCACCAAACCGGAGCGGAACTGGTTGACATGGAAACATTTGCGGTTGCGGAAGTTTGCCGGCAACATCAGATTCCCATGCTTGCAGTCCGAATCATTTTGGATACGGTGGAAGAACAAATTCCTAAAGATGTTCAGCGGATTTTGAAAAATGTTGAAAAAGGCGGAGCCAGATTAGCGGGTTCTGTTTTGGGTTCAATATTTTCGCGTCCGTCGTCGATGCTTGATCTTCTTTCGCTCAAACAACGCGCTCTCCGCGCCGCTGACCAACTCGCAAAACAAATCGCCGTAGAATTAGTAAATCATTGATCGTTACAATTGAACTTCTGAATATTCTGATTCCACCGGATTAGATGTTTCCCAACGGAATCGTAAAATAATTGAGTAATATTCCAACGGAATTTTCGTTAAAGGTAGGCAATCATCGGGTGGGCAACCTTTCAGCGAAAGGTTGCCCACCCGATGATTGCCTATGAAATTTTACTTATTATTTTACGATTCGGTGGGAAATACCAATCCGGTAGAATCAGAAAAAATTATTCCGATATTTTTGATTTTATTTGATACAGATTGCGTCCATACCGAGTAAATCAGCGAATTTTTTGAGTTTTTCCGCAATATGTCCCACTCCGACAGCACAGTGATGAGCCGGACCGTAGGAACACCATGCGTCAATGAATTTACGTACACCAAGCGAAAACCGGTAACGGCTGTTTGTGTTACCGATTTCCAGTATTGCGCCGGGAACCGATTCGCCTTCTGCAATCAAAAGCCGTAACACTCCATTGGGCGCGTCAATCACCGAAAGAAGTGTTACCGCACCAGACCGGACACTCATTTCAACACTTAAACCACGTCCGGTTTTGCCATGATAAACTTTGAGCGGTTTGAGTTTTGTTTTGCCTTCTGCAATTTTTGTGTGACCGGGACCGTCGTGTCCCATGAGAATGACGTCATCGTTGAAATCAAGAGCGTAAAACTCAGTAAAAGAACCGCCAGCATCAAAAGAATCGAGAATTTTCATTGCCTGTACGTTTTTAACTTCGTATTCTCCGGCAACAGGAATACCGGAAGCCGTCAATAATGAATTACCGACAATAACACTGCCGATCAAATCAACATAAGTTTCATCTCCGGTTCCGTTACTGAAATAGGCAAGCGAACCGAGCCGGTGATGTTTGACCAATTGATCGAGAGCAGCAGCCGTTTGCGCGGCACGGCGAATTTCCGTTTCATCGCAATCCACCTGAACATCAAAGTGTTCCCGAATTTGCGCAACTTTAATATCAACAGCCGAAGATTCCATGTTTTCACGTAAATGCCGTAACTCCGCCATTTCGATCAATTCGAAATGACAACCGAATTGTTTGGAATGGTTCGTTAAATCGGAATAAATGTCCAACATTCCGCCGTAATAATGTCCCAATAATCCGACTCGGTTTTTACGCATTATTTCTGCAACCCGTGCCGCTTCAATCCAATCGTTGATTTCCTGCCACGCAACCGGATCATCACGCAAAACACCGGTTACTTGATGAAAATCAATACCGGAACGAAGTAAAACATTGGCAATTTCGGGAACACTGCAAGCCTGACAATGAGCCAACCATTCGCCGGTCATTTTAACACGGTCTTGAGAAGCGTTGAAGGTTGCGTAATCAATGGCGGCTGTCGGCTGCAAATTAAGAACAATAACCGGAACCTTGATTTTTTGTACCACCGGTAAAACCGTTGAAGAAAGCGCGTAAGTTGAAACGTACAGAAATACAAGTTGAACATCTTCCCGTTTAAGACGATCCGCTGCCTGTTGAGCGGCAACCGGATTATCGATCAAACCAACATCAACCACTTCCACATCAAGCCGTGAAATATTGTCGGCGATAACATGTTGATAACCGAGTAAACGTTCCCGTAATCCCTCAAACTGTAACCAATAAGTTTCGAGACCAATTCCGAATAAGCCAATTTTAATTTTTGTATCCATTGTACAATATTTGTGGTTTGTGGTGATTTGTGATTGGAGGTTTGGAATTTGCGAATAGTAAATTGCAAACTACGAATAAAATACTATACCTAAATCACTAATAATTGTAAAGTCAAGAAAAAAGATAGAAAGTAATTATTCACCAGATTGTTGATTATTAACCACAGGCAATTTCTAAAAACTTTTAACAAATAGCAAAGATTATTTTTGACAAGATATACATGATTTACTGAATTTATTTGATTTTATTCTGTAAATTTTGTAAATCCTGTCAAAAAAACTGATTTTTAGAAGTTGCCCACAGAGGAGATAAATTATTCGTAATATTTCAGTGGAATTTTTATATTTCAACATGAAAAACGCGAAAAATTAGTGGGCAATCCCTTCACTGAAGGGTTGCGCCGGTTGATTCCGCATTGACTCCAAAACGGAAGGCAATACAATTTGCCGCTCTTCTGATTCACTGTCGGTTTTTTACAGTTTTAATTTCTTATATACCTATACTCTTCGCGATCAATAAATAGATATTTATTGACTTTGTAGGGTAAAGTAT
>JAISBG010000147.1 GCA_031266315.1 Planctomycetaceae bacterium
GAATGATTTTGTTTCATTTTGCAACGCAAAATTGCCGGACAAATCCCAATACGTTGCCGAACAAAACGCAATCCGTTCCCGTTCTCTTTCGACAATCAGCCGAACCGCCACACTTTGAACCCGTCCCGCTGAAAGTTTTGGACGGATTTTGTACCACAATAACGGCGATACTTCGTAACCATAAAGCCGGTCAATAATTCGACGCGTCTCCTGAGCCTGAACAAGATCGTTATCAATCGAACGCGGCGATGTCAACGCATCCTGAATTGCTTTCTTCGTGATTTCGTGGAACACAAGCCGATGAATCGGAACTTTCGGCTTGAGTGTTTCGACAAGATGCCAACTAATCGCTTCGCCTTCGCGGTCTTCATCTGTCGCGAGATAAACTTCTTTGGCTTCTTTAATCAGATCGCCCAACTTTTTGATTTGCTTGCGTTTTTCGTCCGGCACAATATAAATCGGTTCAAAATTCGCCTCGACATTGACACCAAGCCGCGACCATTTTTCCTTGCGGTATTTTTCCGGTATTTCACCGGCAACACTCGGCAAATCACGAATATGACCAATACTCGCCTCAACGACATAATTATTGCCCAAAAAACGACCAATCGTCCTCGCCTTCGCAGGCGATTCGACGATAACCAGTGAAAAACCCTTCTGCGTATTTGTGTTACTAACCATGATTCTATGCTGTGTTTAGGATTAAAAAGTATTCAACCGATAAGTTTCGGCAGAATGTTGCTGAAAAATTAAAATAATTGTAATATTTCAGTGGAATTTTCGTTAATAAGGATAGTAAGTTTTTCCTTCGCCCTGAAAGGGCAACATAAGCCAGCCCGCCGCAACGCGGCGGGTCACGGCACACCAAACGTCGCCCTGTAAGGGCAACATAACTGTTGTTACTTTTTACGTCGGTATGTTGCCCTTTCAGGGCGACGTGTTGTTGGGACTAACCCGCCGCATTGCGGCGGGCTGGCTTGTGCTGCCCTTTCAGGGCGAATGGGATCGGCTAACTCTGAAATCTTTTCCAACAAGTTATTACAAAGATTCACAATATTTGTCAATGGAACTTTGCCAAAAATATTGGCTTTTGTTCGGAATTTGGCAAAATAAGGAAAATAAATAGAGTAATTAGACAACAAGGAAATAAAAAATTGGACGCAATTTCAAAATATTCGGAAAGAATTTCAAAAAAATGACAATTCTCATATTTGTCAAAATATAAGAAACTGGTATAATCTCTCTCCGCCTGTTTCGATGTCCGTTTCGGGAACAGTTGGTGAACGTAACAATCAATACCGGAAAAAATGTTTTCGATATTTCTATTTCTGTTCTTGCATTGATTTTGGAACAGAACGACAATGATTTGATTTATCGGTTCCGGTAACAAACTACAAACTAAATATATGCTAAAGCCGTTTTAAAATTCGCGAAGCTGAACACGGTAGCGCAACAACGTGAAGCGGCTACTCGTGGGCGAAGCCTATTGCCTTACCGGCTACGGTATAAAAAACGCTATTCAACAGAGGAAACAAAATTCATGGCAAGTTTTCATCCCTTCAGAAGTTTTCAGAAAAATCGGAAACTATGGCTCGCCGTTTTAGGAGTTGGAACGATGATTTCGTTCATTATTTTACCGGTTCTTATGGGATTGTTCCCCGGTTCCGGCGGAACAGGACCGGCTCAAATCGCTTCTTGTCGGCGTTACGGCAATATCAACGAACAGAATGTCGCCGAAATGCAACGAAACCGTGAAGATTTGGGACGTTTTTATATTGTTCTCTATCAACAACTTGCCGACCCCAATAATCAGGAACGAATGATGACGTTGCGTAGTCTTGAAATTGCCGCGTCGCAATACGACCAGTTTCTCGAACCGGAAGAGTTAATCAATAACTGGCTTCTCACTCAATATGCCAAAGAGTTGGGAATGTCTATTGATAAAACCAATATTATCAATCATTTAACACAATTGACGGGAAATTTGCTGACCAATGCGATTTACCGGAAAACGCTTGAAGCGGTTGGAATGTCGGAGCAGCGTTTTGAATATCTGGTGACGTTGGAATTATTGAGTCTCCGAGTGAGAGAAACGTTTGAAATCGGTTGGAATGTCATTCCGCCCTTGACACGCTGGGATTGGTTCCAACGTCTAAACCGTCAAATGACGGCGGAAGTTGCGGCAGTTCCGGTGGAGCAATTCGTTGACAAAATAGCCGACCCGACCGACGCCCAACTTCAAAAGTTTTTCGTTGAGAACAAGGACAAACCGTTTAATCCTGTTCAACTGGAAAGCGGTTTCACAGTGCCGGACAAAATCGCATTTCAATATGTTAAAGCGATTCCGGGTCAAAAAATTCTTGATTCTATTTCCGACGAAGAGATTGAGAAGTATTACGAAGAAAATAAGGAAGCCCAGTTCCGAAAACCGGTTCAACCGTTGGGAACATCTCCGATGTTTCCGAGTTTACCGGGGCAAGGCGGGAATTTGTTTCAACCGGGAGGTTTAGGCGGTTTAACTCCGTCTTCCCGATCTTTTCCAACTCCGCAACTACCGATAACACCCAACCCGTCAGCAACTCCGCTTTCTCCGGCAATTCCGCAACAAACCGAAACGGTTCCAACTGCGGAGAAAGCGGAAAAAACAGAGGAACCCAAAACAGAGCCGACACCCTCAACAGAAACAACGCCCGAAGTGAAACCGGCAACCGAAGAAAAACCGAATACAGAACCAACTCCTCCCGAAAACAAACCGGAGAAGAAGGAATCATCGTCGATTGTGCCGATGAAAACACGGTTTGTTTCTTACCAAACAGAAACCGAAACGGTGAAGAATACGGATTCGGGAACAGAACCGCCCAAGCCGGAAGAACCGAAGGTTGAAGTGAAACCGGAAC
>JAISBG010000248.1 GCA_031266315.1 Planctomycetaceae bacterium
CAAACCCGGCCACAACTCCCAGCCAAACCCCCCCACCCCCGGGGGGGGGGCGGCAGTATGTAGGAGAGAGTTAAGAAATGAGCATGGAGAGTGTTGGCTTTCCGAATACTTTTCCACAAGATTCTTACAACTCATTCGTTCTTCACCGTTTGGCTTTACATTGGTCGAACTTCTGGTGGTGATTGCGATTATCGGCGTGTTAATCGCACTTCTGTTGCCGGCAGTTCAGGCGGCTCGTGAGGCGGCAAGGCGGATGCAATGTACCAATCATCTCAAACAAATTGGTATTGCCTTACACAATTACCATGATTTAAATGATGCTTTTCCGCCAACCAGGACAGGTTGGGACGATGATACAGGAGGTAACGGAAACCACAGTGGTACCAGTTATATTGTTCCGCTTCTTCCTTTTATGGAACAACAAGCGGCGTATGAAGGTATTACCGCCCAACGTTTCCGTCCCGGATACAATACAGGTAATACAGAATATAATGCGTTAAATTGTTCTACTCTCGGCTGTCCTTCCGACCCCGGTTTTAAAGCACCACGCCATCTCGGAGTAACAAGTTCAACACCTGGTCGCCAACGTTGCTGTTATGTCGGTTCGGGCGGTGATACTTGTGCTCATTCAGAAAGTGCTCAAACCACTCGAGGATTTTTTCTTGGAGGAACAGGTAATATTGGTTATGGTTCCCGAAAACTTCTTTGCACTTCATTTCAAATGATTACAGACGGAACATCCAATACGATTGCCGTAGCAGAAACAGCAACTTCCGCACAAGATAATGATACCAACCGAAAATCCGGTGTTCAAGCAGTTGCCAGTGCCGGTTATCAAACTCCACAAAATTGTTTGAATGCGGTTCCTTATGGTTCTTCCATTACAAATCCGGCAGGCACAAATGGGCGGGGTGTTAATTATGCCGACGGACGACCGGGAATTATGTATTTCCAAACGATTATGCCGCCCAATTCACCGAATTGTAATTCCAATGGAGTAAGTGTTGGACATCCCGGTTTTGCTCCAATGAATATGAGTACAACAAGTTACCATTCCGGCGGAGTTAACGGTCTTTATGCAGATGCGTCGGTTCATTTTATTTCAGATACTATTAATTGCGGTTCAATGAGTACTGTTGCGGCAATTTCACCCGCAAACGAACCTCGAGGGGCAAGCCCTTATGGTGTCTGGGGAGCACTCGGTTCCATTGCCGGCGGCGAAAGTCAATCAGTACCTTAGCCCGATTATTTTATCGTACATTTAAGGAGTGAATATGTATCAAAAATTTTTTGACTTGCGGATAATTTTGTTTACAACAATCGTATTGTTTTCCATTGGTTGCGATCATTCTTCCTCAATGTTACCTGACGTGGTACCAGCGGTGGTCGAAATTGTTGATAATTCTGTACCGATTGAAAATGTCAATGTCGTTTTAACACCGATTACCCCGACGAGTAATATCGTTTGTGGTGGTAAATCCGGCGCAACGGGACGAGTAAACCTTTTTACTACATGGGCTTCGTATCGAAAATCGGGCGTTCCCAAAGGAGAATACCGGATTACGTTGATAGAAGAAATTAGTATTCCACAAACAAAAACAATGGAAGAATATAAAACCATGTCAGAATCGGAACAATTGGCTTATGACAAGGAACGCACCAAACAGATTTTGGCGATTCCACGAAAAATTCCCGCCGAATTGTCCGACATTGCTCAAACACCGCTTATGTGGACTGTTGATCCGAAAAACAATGTCAATTTCCGAATTAATGTTGCTGAATATCGAAAATAATTTTTTTGTAATTATTCAGTGGAATTTTCATTTTTAACACGCAAAAGATGTGGACGATTTCTTCGCTATTTGCTAAAAAGGTCGCGCCGGTTGAGTTATTAACTGACTCCAAAACGGAAGGCAATTCAGTTTGCCGTCGTTAATCTAATTCCCTGTCGGCGAGTACGCCGACGGCGACCTTTTAGCAAATAGCGAAAGGTCGCCCACCTTATGTTTGCTTTTCGCGGTAAAAAGGCAACTCATCTATCGACTCTCCCCAGAATAGAGGCTCTTGAAAGAGACGATTTTTTCTGTAAAATGAAATACCTCTTGTCCGCTCATTTGAAACCGAAAATAGAATAATCGTTGTGAGTGGTAGAGAAATTTAGGAACTTGCTATTATTGACCAATGACCAAAACTACGATGACTTATGAAAAATTGACGGTTGCCGAAGCTAGAAAAGCAGAGGCGATTGGTAAAGATGTTTTACTTCAGGGGTGGGTTCGAACACGGCGCGATTCCAAAGCGGGGTTCAGTTTTGTTGAGTTAAACGACGGTTCTTCCTTTGGAAATATTCAACTCCTTATTTCTAAAGAACTTCCAAATTACGAGACAACCGTCAAATCTATTACCGCCGGTAGTTCGATGACGGTTCAAGGAACAGTGAAAGCATCGCCGGGGCAAGGACAAGAAACAGAAATTGAGGCAAAAGTTGTCGAATTGGTCGGTGCTGCCGATCCGGCAACTTATCCGCTTCAGAAAAAAGGACATTCGTTGGAATTTTTGCGTTCGATTGCCCATTTGCGTGTGCGAACCAATACGTTTGGGGCAGTTGCAAGAATTAGGAATCGGGTGAGTTTTTCGATTCATCAATTTTTTCAGGAAAACGGTTTTTTCTATGTTCACACTCCAATTATTACTGCCAGCGATTGCGAAGGTGCGGGACAGATGTTCCACGTTAGTTCGCTCAATCCCGACGATTCGCCTAAAGACGATGCCGGAAAAGTTGATTTTTCTCAAGACTTTTTTGGCAAACCGTCTTATCTGACGGTGAGCGGTCAGTTGAATGTGGAAACTTACTGTGCCGGTTTGAGCAGGGTTTATACCTTCGGACCGACATTTCGCGCGGAAAACTCGAACACCTCGCGTCATGCCGCTGAATTTTGGATGATCGAACCGGAAATCGCGTTCTGCGAACTCGAAGAGAATATGGAATGGGCAGAAAAATTTTTGAAACGACTCATCGCCGATGTTCTGCAACACAGCGCCGAAGACATCGCATTCTTTAACGAGCAAATTGATAAAACCTTAATCGATACACTGCAACATGTTTTATCGAGTCAATTTATCCGCTTGTCTTATACCGAAGCGGTTGACCTTTTAATTCAATCAGGTCGGAAATTTGATTACAAAGTCGAATGGGGAATTGATTTGCAGAGTGAACATGAACGTTATTTAACGGAAGAACATTTTAAGAGTCCGGTTATTTTGTACGATTACCCGAAAACAATCAAACCGTTTTATATGCGGGTTAATGAAGACGGCAAAACGGTAAGAGCAATGGATGTTCTTGTTCCGAAAGTCGGTGAAATTATCGGCGGCAGTGAGCGGGAATACCAGTTGGATGTTCTCGAAACGCGAATGAAGGAACAAAAACTTGATCTGGAAGCCTATCGTTGGTACGCTGATTTACGGCGTTACGGAACCGTACCGCACAGCGGTTTCGGTTTGGGACTTGAACGGGCGTTGATGTTCCTTACCGGCATCGCCAATATCCGCGACGTGTTGCCGTTCCCGCGAACTCCGGGAAATTGCGAATTTTAGTTCTATAAATCAGACTAGCCGTTCACAAAAAGTCAAAATAAAGGTGATATATTGCGTTAGGGTTGTAATTTGTATTTTTTAAAGACTCACGGGACTGCTCTCGTTACGTAAAAGCAGTCTATCTATCATCAACCTCATTTTCAACCTAATTTTTCTGACGAAACCACCTCAGTAGCATATCAATTCCCTCCAAACTAACCTCATTACCTCATTTTACCTTATTGATAATTTTTAATGAGGTAATGAGGTAAGTATATTTTTGTCCTTTTTGCTACTGAGGTTGTTTTTGTTAGGAAAATTAGGTTGAAAATGAGGTTGCCGCTAGATTACTTTTCTGTAATAGGAACAATCCAGTGAATCCTTAAAAATACCAAATACAACTTAACACAGTAAGCAACTTCTAAAAACCTATTTTTTGACAGGATTTACAGAATTAACATGATAAAAAATCAAATAAAATCCAGTAAGTCGTGTCTAGCTTGTCAAAAAATAATCTTTGCTATTTGTATTTGTTAAAGGTTTTTAGAAGTTGCCAGTATATTTTTCGTATCTTTTCATGTGTTTCGCGTTAAAATTTTATTGGAAATTATATGGTATATTTTTTAATTGGAATTTGTATTGTTGGTCTTTTTTTCATGGGACCGATTGCGTTTATGTGGTGTTGCAGCCTGAGTTCGCGTATTCGTGAATTAGAGGAACAGAAAGAACGTCTTGAATTGATGTTGCAAAGGCAATTGATGCCGGCTGTTAAAAAAACAGTTGTTCCGAATAGGACAGAACCAGAAACTGTAAAAGATATAGGAGCAACGGAAATAGTTGAAACAACGGGAGCGACAGAAGATATTTTGACCGCGATACAAACGGCGAAAGAACAAATTGTCAAACAACAACTTCCGCCGGTGAGTGATCCGGCAATTATTAGCGATCCGGCGTTACGAACAGCAACACAATGGGCGCAAGCAATTCCTCTTAATACCGTTGCGAAAAATGAAGCGCCGCCGGATTGGTCGATTCCGAAACAAAAACATGTTCCAACAACACCAGCAGACTCCGAATCAACATCTTCCGTAACAACACCATTATCAGTGCCGCCGGACAAAAAACCGCAAACGGATGAGGAATGGGAACAGATAAATCCTGCAACACTAACAAAAGAAGATAACATCGTTTGGCAATCGGTTGAACTTTGGATTGGTCGTAAACTTCTTGGTTGGGTTGCCGTGTTGGGATTTATTGTTTCAGCAGCTTTGTTGATTCGGCACGCGGTTCAATCCGGTTGGGTTGGTCCCGAACTGAAAGTTTGCGGTATTGCGGTTTTCGGAGTTGCATTTCTTGGAGCCGGAAAGTATTTTTGGAACAACGGTTGGCAACGCTTTTCCACAATGCTTTCCAGTGCGGGAATCATTATATTGTTTCAAGCGGGTTACGCTTCGTTTGCGTTTTACAAATTAATTTCTGTTTCAACGGCAAGTGTTGTCATGCCGTTTATTATTCTTGGTTCTTTTTTACTCTCATGGCATTACACGTCAAAATTACTCGGTATCATTTCCATTCTCGGCGGTCTTGCTGTTCCGATACTTCTTTCGACAAACACGGATCGTTATACCGAATTATTTACGTATCTGATTATTCTGAATATCGGAACAGTAATTCTTGTTAATCTTCTGCAACGGGCACCAATCGGTTTTCTTGCTTTTTTCGGTACACAAATTGAATTTTGGATGTGGTATTCCGACTATTATTATCCGATTCATTCCATTCCGCCGGAAAAACTCGCCGCTGTTTTGATTTTTCACGGTATGTTTTATTTTGTTTACCTTGCTGATACAACAATTGCCGCAATGATTCCCCGTGTTCATGCTTTGCCGACTTGGGACGATGCGATGCGGGCGATTCTTTCGCCGATTATTTTGTTCGGAACAATCTGGCAATTATTACGTAACGATTTAACATTTGGTTCGTGGCTTGGTGTTACGGCATTTATTGGAGCGGATTGGTATGGATTGCTTGCTGTACTTTATTCACGGCATCTTGCCGGAATTTGGAACACGAATATCAATATTGAACAAAAATTATCCGCCTATTATTGGAAAGCGGCTCCGGCTGCCGCAACCGTTATTGCGTTGGGATTCGTTGCGATTGGTATTCCGTTACATTTTGATGCCGCATGGATTGCTCTCGGCTGGGTTACGGTTTTTGCCGGATTGTGGTACTTCGGACATCGGCAAGACAACAAAACATTCCGCGTCATGGCACTTGTTTTCGCAACACTTGGTGTTTTCCGTTTATTGTACGACATTTTTGAACCGGCAACCTCCAATCAATCCGTTTCGATTTTAACAAGATTGCCTGTTCTTTCTTTTTTCGATTTACCTTCATTTGTAGCAATTTCTATTGCAATTTTTATAACAGTTCCGGTACACCGGTTGCTTGCGGCGGGAAACAAACAATCACAACTCCCGTTTAACTTCGGGATTGGTTTGATAAGTTACGGTTTTATGGTTTTATTTCTGTCCATAGAATTGCTGCAATATTTCACGCTCCGTCCCGAACTTTACATTCTTCACAACCATTGGGCAACACTTTTGCTCACCGTTCTTTGGATTCTTTGTGCGTTACTGTTATTTGAAACCGGTGTTGTGTTCCGCTCGCTTGCTTTGCGAAATACCGCATTGTTTGCGTTTCTTGTTGTAATAATAAAAATGTTGCTCGATTTCGACGACGCAAGAGGACATTTTTCAGAACCAATTTGGAATCCATTTTGTCCGGTCATTATTTTTTCAAGTCTGGTATTGATTGGTGTTGCTGTTCAGGAACGACGAAGCAAACGATTGACGAACGAAAATATCACGGGAATTTTGGGTGTTGCGGGAATTTTTTTATTACTGGGCGTTTTATCAGTCGAATGTTATCAGTTTTTCTTACAAAATCCGACTCTGTTACCGACTCCGTTGGAAACATGGAGCGATACTGCAACAAGAACTATTGCAAGCGGGACATTATCGATTCTTTGGACGTGTTATGCTCTTATCTTATTTATGTTAGGAATATCGTTTCAGGAAAAAGTTTTGCGGGTTTGCGGTCTCATTGTATTTTTCGCAACACTGGTCAAAATTGCGTGTATAGAACTTGTCCAACGCCCTGATTACAATATTGCGTTTGTTAATCCGTATTTTATGACAATGCTTGTGCCGGTATTAACTGTTATGTCAATCGGAATCTGGACGGCTCGAATCAAACCGTTGGAAGATAAAACGGAACGAGATGCATTTCTTTTCGCCGGTTTATCAAGTGTGATGTTGTTTTGGCTATTTCTGTCGATTGAATGTTTTGTTTATTTTCACAAAAATCCATTCTCTGTTGACCCGACAACAAGCGTATTTATTGCAACAGCGTCCTTGCCGGTTCTTTGGACATTGTTTGGCGGAATGTTGATTGTTATCGGAACGGCGGGTCAATCTGTTTGGCTTCGCGGTTTCGGATTACTTGTTTTTGCCGTAACATTTATGGAAATAATTTGTCTTATCTTGTTACGTCGTCCGGCGTTTATTGTCCCGTTAATCAATTTCTATTTTATTTGTATTTTTATTCCGTCAACAGTGATGATTGCTGTTGCTGTGTGGACATTACGGTTACGTCTTTTGGAAAATCAACAGGAACGCAATGTTTTCTTGTTGTTTGGTGTTTTGGGAGTTGGTCTGTTATGGGCGGCGTTGTCGGTTGAATGTTTCACTTATTTCAATATTCGTACTGATTTACCGAATTATCAATTCCTCGCAACCGCATCGCTCACAGTATTCTGGACAATACTGGCAATAACCGGAGCAATCATTTCCAAAATTTTCCAATCGAAATTATTCCGTATTTTGTCGGTTAGTTTAGTTTTATTAACATTACTAAAAGTGTTGTCGAAAGAACTTTGGACTCGACCGGATTATTTGACACCGTTTTTGAATCCTTATGCTTTTTCGTTCTGTTTATTAGCGTTGGCATTGATTTTTATTGGTGTCTATTTGATTCCGGCACTTGATGAAAAAGATATTATTGAGCGTAACATTTATCATGTTATTGTGTTTGGGGGAGTTGTGTTTCTTTGGCTGGTGTTGTCGCTGGAATGTTTCAAGGCGGTTCGGTTGCTTCAGGGAGCGGGAAGTGAAGCGTGGAAAGCACAAATGAGTTTGTCCATTCTTTGGTCGGTTTTTGCCGGTGTGTTGATTTTTATTGGTTTCGTTTGGCGTTCGTCGGTGTTACGTTGGATGGCAATTTTATTGTTTGCCGTTACGTTAACAAAAATATTATTTGTTGACATGGCGGGAGTTCACGAGATTTACCGTTTTGGCGCGGTATTTGTGCTGGCAATTTTCTTGTCGCTTGCGGCGTGGGCTTACCAACGGTTCAAGCCGGAATCAAAATAGTAACAGCAATTAAAACAAACCGAAATTAAAAACAACTGATTCTACCGTATTAGGTGTCCAAGCATTTTGATACGTCGTCGGTAGGGTTGGAATATTGATCACCCCGCAGGGGTGTGATGTGCATAACCGGCGGTGGAGCGAAGCGCAACCGCCGGAGATACAGGAGAGGAACCTTTGTTTTTTCGTCTTTTTACACTTGGTTGTAAGGTTAATCAGTACGAAACGGAATATATTCGTACCGGTTTATTGCGGCTTGGTTACATGGAATCTGTTGCGGGTCATACGGCGGATATTGTTGTGATCAATACGTGTACGGTTACAGCGGAAAGTGAAATGAAAGGGCGGAAAGCAATTCGGAAACTTATCCGCGAAAACCCCGGTGCGGAAGTTGTTGTCATGGGATGTTCGGCAACTCATAACCCGAAACCGCTTCTGAATATTAACGGCGTTTCAAAAATTATTTCAGATAAACAGGAAATTCCTGATTTTTTAAGGAGTCTTGGTCTGACGGAATTACCAAACGGAATTCAAGTTTTTGGTGAACGGCATCGGGCTTATGTTAAAGTTCAAGACGGTTGTCAGGTTGGTTGTTCGTATTGTATCATTCCCAAAGTACGCCCGATATTGCGAAGCCGCCCCGAAAACGAGGTTCTTGAAGAAATCAAAACTCTTACACAAAACGGTTATCGTGAAATTATTTTAACAGGAATTCATCTTGGACATTACGGAATTGATTTTGCAAACGGTTACGGAAATCTGGCAACGTTGGTTCGGCGTATTGTTGAAATGGAAGAACCTTTTAGGCTTCGGTTGTCGAGTCTTGAAGCGGTGGAAGTTTCTGAAGAACTGATTGATCTGATGCTTCAAAATCCGCAACGAATTTGTCCGCATCTTCACCTTTCCATGCAAAGCGGTAGTGATGAAGTGTTACGCCGAATGCGTCGGCGTTGGCTTTCTGAACCGTTTATCCGGCGTTGCGAGGAAATCACCGCTCGTTTTGACCGTCTCGCTTTGACAACAGATGTGATTGTCGGTTTTCCCAGTGAAACGGAGGAACAGTTTGAAGAAACCTGCCGGATTATTGAACGGCTTCGGTTTTCAAAAATTCACATTTTTCGTTTCAGTCCGCGCAAAGGAACGGAAGCCGCAACATTTTCCGATCCGGTTCCGCCGCCGGTTCAACGTATTCGGGCGGCGCGGCTTGCGGAGATTGCCCAACGGTTGCGAACCGATTACGCGGCATCATTGGTTGGAACAACTCTTTCCGTCTTATCCGAAACAATTCACGGTGGAACTGCTGACCGATATTTGAATGTTCAGTTTCAAAAAACAATTGACTCGAAAATGCTCGGACAAATTAAAGATGTCCGAATCACCCGCGCTCTCGGTGAAACACTTTTTGGTAACTCAGACAACG
>JAISBG010000295.1 GCA_031266315.1 Planctomycetaceae bacterium
TAATGATTGCTAATGAACAGAATTCATTTTTTCTAATAATTTTCCAAAACATTTCTGTTTATTATGCAACTTGCCCATTTTATCGGATATTTTATCGCCCACACTCTAGTTTTTTAAAATATTTTGAATAATGTTCCCAATATAGCTCCCTGTTTACGAACAGGTAGTAACGATTTTGCAATATTTCAGGGTTTCTTTTCAAGTGTTTCTGAACACGAAAAACACAAAATACACGAAAAAAAATTGATAGGCATTTTTGAGGTGGGCAATCCGCCCGCTGGGCGGTTGCGCCGGTTGAGTTTGCATTGACTCCAACATGGAAAGCAACTCCATTTGCCGTCATTAATCTAATTCACAGTCGGCTAACGCCGACGCAGCCTTTTAGCAAATAGCGAAAGGTTGCCCACCTCTGTTGTTGACTCCAAAACGGAAGGCAACTCCATTTGCCGTCGTTCATCTGATTCACTGTCGGCGAAAATGGGTGGGTGACCTTTCGCTATTTGCTAAAAGGTCGCCCACCTCTGTTGTTGACTCCAAAACGGAAAGCAACTCCATTTGCCGTCATTAATCTAATTCACAGTCAGCTAACACCGACGCAACCTTTTAGCAAATAGCAAAAGGTTGCCCATCTCAAAAATGCCAAGAGAGGTGGGCGACCCGCCCGCTGGGCGGTCGCGCCGGTTGAGTCTTACTCGAGAAGGCAACACAATTTGCCGTCGTTAATTGGGTTCACTGTCGGCTATCGCCGACGCAACCTTTCAGCGAAAGGTTACCCACCTAAAAATGTCTAACTCTTTTCGCGAATTTTCGTGTGTTTCGTGTTAAAATGTGAAAATTCCACTGAATAATTACAAAAATATTTGTAAAAATGTATTTCGTTAGTGTTCTATTTGGTATTTTTCAAAGGATCGAAATTGAGTTGAAAATAAAGTTTACGAATAGCCCTGTAGCCGCTAAAAAATTTGCAATCCTACTTGGAAACTTCTTTATTTTCTGCTATATTCCTTACACTTTAAAGGACGGTTTTTAAAGTAACGGTCTATTTAGTTATAATATCCATAGACGTTTATTTTAAGTTTACAACAAAATGATGACTGCCAAAGGTATATTACAAATATATAAATGTCCGATATTATTATCAAAGGTGCGCGTGAACATAATTTATGTAATGTTGATCTTGTACTTCCACGCAACAAATTGATTTGTTTCACGGGGGTCAGCGGTTCCGGCAAGAGTTCGCTTGCTTTTGACACGCTTTATGCCGAAGGGCAACGGCGGTATGTTGAAAGTTTGTCGAGTTATGCACGGCAATTTTTGGGACAATTACCCAAACCGGATGTCGATCAGATTGTCGGTTTGAGTCCGTCCATTTCCATTTCGCAAAAAGCCGGCGGTCAAAATACGCGAAGCACCGTCGGAACAATTACGGAAATTTATGATTTTTTGCGTGTTCTTTTTGCAAGAGTTGCTGTTGGTTATTGTCCGAAATGCGGTAAACTCATCACCGCTCAAACACGTCAACAAATTATTGACCGAATCGAAACAATTCCCGAAGGAACACGGTTGCTCCTTCTGGCTCCGATTATTCGCGGACAAAAAGGAGAATTTAAAGACCTCTTCGCCGATCTGTTACGGCAAGGTTATCTCCGTGCACGAGTTGACGGAAATGTTGTACGATTAACCGACGACCTGAAACTTGACCGGCAAATGCGCCACGATATTGAAGTTATTATTGATCGTGTTGTCCAATCGGGTGCTTCAGGACGAAACCGCCTTGCCGAATCCGTTGAACGCGCTTTGGCTGTCGGTGAAGGAAATATTATCGTTACGGAAGAAATAGCCGCCGGAGAAACAAAGAAAAATCCGGTTGTTGAAAATTTGAAACAACAAAAAAGTATAAAAAAAACCAAAAAACCGGAAACCGTCTCTTCCGATTTTTCCGTATCGGTTATTGATTTTCAGTTCTCGGCGAAATATGCCTGTACCGATTGCTGTCTCAGTTTTGAACCGCCAAGTCCGCAACTGTTCAGTTTCAACACGCCGCGCGGAATGTGTCCGAAGTGCAGCGGTTTGGGCGAAATTCATTCGTTTGATCCCGCTCTATTGATTCCCGATCCGTCAAAATCGTTTCAACAAGGTTGTATCATTCCCATTGGAAAATGGCGTGATCTTGGTCGTTGGCGGCGGCATATTTTTCAGGGTGTTGCAGAAACTCTCGAAAAAATGTACGAATTACAACCTCATACGGTTCTCGAAACGGCATGGGAAGAATTGGACGCGAAAATTCAACGGGCAATTCTCTGGGGAACCGGTGATCTGCATATTACGTACACTTGGCGCAACGGACCAAACGGTCATAAGTGGGGCGGACCTTATGAGGGAATTATTCCGAAAATGCTCGCGCAATACCGCGAAACAAAAAGTAAAATGCAACGGCTGGCAATGGAAAAATATATGCGTGTTATTCCGTGCGGTTTTTGCAGCGGTGAACGTCTTAACGAACAGGCGCGGGCATTCAAAATTGAAACAAATAATAAAGAATGGATCACCGAATGGAACAGCCGAAAATCAGGAAACGAAGAAAAAAAGAACAAAAATATTTCCGCTCAACAGACATTGCCGCAACTTTGCAATCTGCCGATCAATCAGTTACAGAAATTTTTTACCGGATTGAACCTTTCCGAATCGGGTCAGAAGATTGCCGCCGAAGCGTTGAAGGAAATTCGTAACAGGCTTGGTTTTCTGGTGAACGTTGGTCTCGAATATCTGACGCTGGGACGAACCGCTCCGACACTTTCCGGCGGTGAAATGCAACGGATACGGTTGGCAAGTCAAATCGGTAGCGGTTTGGTCGGTGTTCTGTACATTTTAGATGAACCGTCGATTGGTTTACATCCGCGCGACAATGACCGGCTGCTGACAACACTTGCCCGACTCCGTGATCTCGGCAACACGGTGATTGTTGTCGAACACGACGAAGACACCATGCGTGCTGCCGATTTACTCGTCGATTTTGGTCCCGGTCCGGGAATTCACGGCGGACATGCTGTTGAGTTGGCAAAAGATTTTGGAACATTAACAACGAAGAATAACGGAACAAATTTGTCCGGTTTCAATTCGATTCGGAAAAAACGGGCAAATAAAAAAAGTACGAAAAAAATAAATGTTTCCGAAACAGAATCATCGGAATATTCAAATTTATCCTTGCCGTTTGAGTCGTTGACTCTTAAATATTTGAACGGCGAAGAATCAATTCCCGTACCGAAACAACGGCGGAAAATCAATTCTAAACACCGAATTATTGTTCGCGGAGCGTCGCATCACAATTTGAAAAAGATTGATGTCGAAATTCCTCTTGGGGCGTTTGTTTGTGTTACGGGAGTTAGCGGCAGCGGCAAGAGTTCGTTAGTGAACGATATTTTGGTTGAAGCCTTAAACCGCGATCTGAACAATGGATTGGGCGAACCGGGCGGTCATCAACAAATCGACGGACTCGAATTACTGGACAAAATGATTGATATTGATCAATCGCCAATCGGACGCGGTTCTCATTCCAATCCTGCAACGTATATTAAAGTTTTCGATGAAATTCGTGCGCTTTTTGCGGAAATTCCCGAATCGAAAATCAAGGGTTATCAACCGGGGCGTTTCAGTTTCAACGTCAAAGGCGGACGTTGTGAAGCCTGTGAAGGACGCGGAACACAGAAACTCGAAATGGATTTTCTTGCGGATATTTATGTAACATGTCCGGCTTGTCAGGGACACCGGTTCAATCATGAAACACTTTCTGTACGTTATAAAGGAAAATCCATTGATCAGATTCTTAACATGGATGTTGAAGAAGCGTTGGAACTTTTTGACAATCATCCCAAAATTAAACATTATCTGACCATGTTGAATCGTGTCGGATTGGGTTACATGAAACTCGGTCAACCGTCGCCCACACTTTCCGGCGGTGAAGCACAGCGAATTAAACTCGCAAAAGAACTCGTTAAAAAGAGTACAGGAAAAACGTTGTATCTTCTCGATGAACCGACAACAGGACTGCATTTTTCGGACATTAAAATGCTGCTTGGCGTTTTGCACGAATTTGTTGATACAGGAAATACCGTGCTGGTGGTTGAACACAATCTTGATGTTATCAAAACCGCCGACTGGATTATTGATCTCGGTCCCGAAGGCGGTGAAGCGGGAGGATATATTGTTGCTGCAGGAACTCCCGAAGATATTGTCCGGTGTGAATATTCGTACACCGGTAAGGCGTTGAGAAAATATATCGAACAAAAACCGGCAATTGATTCCAATATTTCCGCGCCGCGTCAACAAACGTCCGGTTCATCGGAAACAAAAATACACGGTTCGGTTACGGTGGAATCAATTATCGTGCGCGGAGCGGAGGAACATAATCTCAAAAATGTTTCAGTAAAAATTCCTCGTGATAAAATGACCATTTGTTGCGGTCCCAGCGGCAGCGGCAAGTCGTCTTTGGCAATGGATACCGTTTACGCCGAAGGTCAACGGCGTTACGTTGAAAGTTTATCGAGTTACGCCCGTCAGTTTATCGGACAGTTACAAAAACCGCGTGTGGAACACATTGAAGGACTTTCTCCGGCGATTGCTATTGAACAGAAAGCCGCATCACATTCTCCCCGCAGCACCGTCGGAACGATTACGGAAATTCAGGATTATCTGCGTGTTCTTTTTGCAAGACTTGGAGTTCCGTATTGTCCGCAATGCGATATTCCAATCGGTACACAAACATTAGATGAAATCGTTGCGAAAATATCGGGAAGCGGAAAATCCGAAACAGAAAGACGGATTTTGATTGCCGCGCCGCTCGCTGTCGAAGTGGGACAGATTTATGACGATCTCTGGAAACGGTTGCGTTCCGAAGGTTTTAACCGGATACGGATTAACGGTAACACTTTTTCGTTGGAAAATCCGCCGGAAATCGACCGCCGCCGCAAACACGATGTTGAACTGATTATTGACCGGATCGTTTTAAGAAATGAAACAACAACGCCTCCCGCTTCCCATTCTTCGCTTTCCACAACCCAACGTTCACGAATTACCGACAGTGTGGAGACGGCACTTTCGGTTGGACATGGAGTTGTTCATGTGATCGAAGCCGATGATACATTGCCGGAACAAAAATGGAAACGGTCAATTCACAGCCAACATTTATCGTGCGAAAAATGCGGACGAAGTTTTGAACGGTTGACGCCGCATCATTTTTCCGCCAATTCACCACTTGGCTGGTGTCCGAATTGCGAAGGTCTGGGAGTGCAGCAGGGAGCCAATTCGGCGATATTCCTAAAAGACCCAAAGCGGACTCTTGCCGACGGAGCGGTTCGACTTTTGCCCGATGTACAAAAACCAATCGCTAAGGCAATGATTCGCGTTTTTGCTACACAAATGGATATTCCGCTGGACGTTCCTTTTGACCAACTCGACGCCCGACATCGCCGTATGATTTTTCACGGAACCGGTGAAACATGGTTTAGCGTGGAATTAAACATGGACAATGAAAAATGGAAAACAGAAAATTCCGAGTCCAATACTGTAATTCAAAATACCGCACCGCAAAAAAGTACGAAAAAAGCCGGAATAATCAATTTTCAATTTCAGTACAAAGGTCTTTATCCGACAATGGAGGAAGCGTCGCGGCTTGTTCCTTCGTTTCGGGGACAGATGGATGACGTTCTGAGTGAGGTTGAGTGCGGTGTTTGTATGGGCAGCCGGTTGCGAGATGATGTTTCGGCGGTGCGGTTTATTGGTTACACAATGGATCAGATTTGCCGTTTACCGCTTGGCAAGTTGATGAAACTGTTCGAACATTGGCAGCCGAATGAAACGGAACAACAAGTTGCCGGTGATTTATTGAACGAAATTAAAAACCGGTTACAATTTTTAGTGGATGTCGGTCTTGATTATTTAACACTTTCCCGTTCCGCTCCCACACTTTCCGGCGGTGAAACACAACGGATACGGTTGGCAGCACAAATCGGCAGCGGACTTGTCGGAGTGCTTTACGTACTAGATGAACCGACAATCGGATTACATCCGCGCGACAACCAACGTCTTATTGATGCGTTACGAAAACTCCGTGATCTTGGCAACACACTTCTTGTTGTGGAACATGATCGGGAGGTAATTGCGAGTGCGGATCAGGTTTTGGATTTCGGTCCCAAAGCGGGCAAGTACGGTGGTGAAGTGGTTGCTCATGGTTCGCCGGATCGTATCCTCCAACAACGCGGTTCGGTAACCGGACCTTATCTAAACAGAAAAAAAGCCATTCCCATTCCGGCTCGCCGCCGCATCACCCCCGAACAAGCAGCAACCTGCCCTATAAGAAAATAATCTAATATTTCATAGGCAATCAATAAGGTGGGCGACCTTTCGCTGAAAGGTCGCGTCGGCGCACTCGCCGACAGTGAATCTGATTAATGACGGCAAAATGAAGACTCAACCGGCGCGACCGCCCAGCGGGCGTATCGCCCACCCATTTTCACCGAGACAGTGAATCAGATTAAAATATTGCCTTCCGTTTTGGAGTCGAGTAAGACTCAGCCGGCGCAACCGCCCAGCGGGCTTTTTGATAAATAGCCCACCTCTTTTCGCGTTTAAAACGAACTTTTCAAAGATTGGACACTTAATCCGGGAGAATCAGAAAAAATTTTTTCTGATATTCTAAAGAAAGAAAAAAAAATTCTCTTGATTTCTGATTTCGTTTTCTGTAAAATCTAAATCTGATTTAATTGCGATACGTCATTTTTTGCCGTAATGTTTTGCGGCAAGCGAATCGTAATGATTTCAATGAACTTTGTATAAGGAACATAACGATGAAAAACTTTGTAGAAACCGCTTTGAAAAATTCACCGAAAAACTCAGTGAGAAGTCAACTGTTAAAATGGGAAAGCGAGGGGGGGGGGACAGTATGTAGAAGAGAGTTAAGAATAGATGATGGAGAATGTTGGTTCTACCAATGTTTTTCCACAAAATTCTTATCTCTTATCCGTTCTTCACCGTTCGGCTTTACTCTCGTCGAACTTCTTGTGGTGATTGCGATTATCGGCGTGTTAATCGCACTTCTATTGCCGGCAGTACAGGCGGCGCGCGAGGCGGCAAGGCGGATGCAATGCTCCAACCACATCAAGCAAATGGGAATTGCCGTCCATAATTTCCATGACAGCAAAAAAGGTGTTCCGCCGTTATGGATTCACTATAATGGACGGCTGAGTTTTTGGGGGCTTCTGTTTCCTTATATGGAGCAAACCCCACTTTACGAAAAAACAATGGAAGGAAACTACGGCGGTACAACCCGAAATCAAGGGATGGATCGTATCTTCAACCATGATTGGTGGAACTCGTTACAAAAAGAAGTGCAAGACAGTTTCGGTTCCGTAAATTATTACAAATGTCCTTCACGACGGTCAGGTGTTCAAATAACTGATCCCACTTCTATTGCCGCCGGACCTTGTATTGATTACATCGTGTTGGTCAATCATGGACGAGTACCGGCTGGTTACAATAATGACACCGATGCTGGTCGGTTTCAATGGTGGGAACGTTTAAATCATAGTTACGCAAATGGACATCGCGGTCCGGTGCGGCAAGCTCTTTATACCGCAACAAACGGACCGGTTGGTTCTTGGGAACCTCGTGACACAATGGCTTGGTGGTCAGACGGAACATCGAACCAAATTGTTCTCGGAGAAAAACATATTCCGTCCAATTTTGTAGGACAATGTGACGCCCATAATTCTGATGTAGGAGCAGGTACACCACGCCGTTATCATCTGGATTGTAGTTTTTTGGGACTACAAATGGAGACTGTTCCTCAAACAGAGTATGGTACAAATGCAAGTAGTTCGTCGTATTGTCCGCACCGCTTATATTTTGCATCACTTGTCAATTCGCAAAACGGTGATAATCAAAACGGTTACAAATTACTTCCGCTTTCGTCTTATTATGGAAACGATGCAAGCGCAACAAATGATATTAACGCATTTCGAACATTCGGACTTGGCAGTAATCATCCTGACACATTTCACGTTTTGCGCGGCGATGGTTCGGTTCCGTCGGTCAGTATCTCAACAAATCCAAGCATTTTGGTTCTGCTGACCGTTGTTGACGACGGTGCCAATGTTGCATCACCATAGAATCAAAACCGAAAATGAAAACCCAATGGTCAACGGCTATTTTTTTGACGGGATTTACATAATTTACAGGATAAAAATTAAATAAATCCAGTAAATTATGTATATCTTGTCAAAAAATAATCTTTGCTAAAGATTTTTAGAAGTTACCTTAAAAGGAAATGAGTTTAACTATCAGGGATTACTCTAAATTCCGAAAACAATCAGTCGGCAAAGGTTTGAAAAAAATTCCGCTTGACTTTCGGTTCTGTTTCGCATAAACTTTAAGTCTTATTCAATTGCGAACGTTTTTTTGCCGTGTTGTTTTGCGGTGAACGGTTCATACTAATAAAAAATAAAAACGGTAATGGAAAATATTTTTATTTCTAAAATTAAGGTTGATAAGGTTCGTTCACTCCAAAATCTGGAAATCCAACTTTCCAATT
>JAISBG010000298.1 GCA_031266315.1 Planctomycetaceae bacterium
GACAACATCGTAAATCGGATTGGCAATGTGCATGGGCGTTTGGATTTATTGATTAATTGATTTATTAATTAGACCTTTTCTCTAACCTAAAAATACGAAACATAAACAATCAAACACACAATATACACAATTTAAGCAATACATAAATAAAGTGTTTTCGCTATATTTTCGGTTTTCGTGTTGGTTAGAGAAAAGGTCTATTAATTATTGTTTGAAGGACAATGATTAGTTTTCTAAATTATATCACATTTTGCAGGCTGTGAACATCTTATACTCTGAACGACTCAGTAGGATTGCAAGTTTTTTCCTCATTACCTTTCGGCTGGAGTCCTATTGAACACGGAAAGTACGAAAGACACGAAATGTGGTTCTTATCTTTTTTCGTGTTTTTTTTGTGTTTCGTGTTCAAGAAAATGAAGTGGTAGGATTTATTCCTGTAATCTTAGAAAAACTTGCAATCCTACTGACGTATCGGTTGATTTCTTTTTCAAAAATACTATACTCATCACATTTGAAATTTCGGTTTAAGACAATGTTCATTGTTCGTCATGTCCCTTACTAAAACGAAAACCGAATTTTAAAGTGTGAAGAGTATATACTGGTCAAGCTATTGGTCAAAAAACTGGTAAAAAAAACTTTGAGAAACAGTTGGTTTTTTGTTTCAATTTTCACTTTTTAACAACGAAAGAATTACGTTAATGACTCCGATGGAAACTTACGATGCATGCATTGAACTTCAACGTTCCAGCAAAATTCCTGAAGCAATCAATGCGTTAAAACAATTGACGGAAGGAGTTCCTGATTTTGCGCTTGCTTACAATGCGTTGGCGGCGATTTATAAAAAACAAGGCGATATTGATTTATCGATACAGAATATGGAAAAATATTGTGAATTGGAGCCGGACGATTCGTTTGGTTTTTCGATTCTTAGTTCTTACTGTCTTGAAGCCGGTCGCCGTGATCAGGCGGAAGAAGCACTTGGGAAGGCTCATGATCTTCGTTTCAAAGCTCAATTTGGTTAAAGATATTTTATAATGTCCTATAAAATCCTGATTGCCGACGATAATTTGGCGAATGTCGAACTTCTGGAGGCATTTCTGGCGGATTTCGATTATCGGATTGAAACTGCTGCTGACGGAGCCGAAACACTTGAAAAGGTTGGAAAGTTTTCGCCTGATTTGATTTTGCTTGATATTATGATGCCCAAATTGAGTGGGTTTGAAGTTTGTGAACAACTCAAGAACAATCCGAAAACAAAGGGAATTATGATTCTCATGGTTACGGCTTTGAGCGAATTGGGCGATATTGAGCGAGCGGTTAACGCCGGTTGCGATGATTATTTGAGTAAACCCGTCAATAAGTTCGAACTGGTCAAGCGCGTCGAAAATATGTTAAAACTCCGTTCTATTACCGGAGAGTTGGAACGTCTCCGCCGTTATATTGACGAGATGGAAAAATAAGTTGCCTGCCAAAAACGCCGAATTGTCGCGGTTGCGCTATGCTTCACAACCGGTTATCCATGAGAACACCGCTAGCCCAAATTCCACAGTAACGCAGAAAATAACATAAAACGAAAATCCGCAGAATAATTATTGAACTGTTTAATCTGTTTATAACCGTTTCACAAATTTCAAATAATATTCACTACAACATTCTCTTGGTTTTAATTGCAACTTTTTTTCCTACGTCTAATTGAAAATTATTGAGACCGGAAGAAGTTACATTCACTGATAAAGGAGTTGTGCTGATTAAACCAAATTGCGGTTCAACATAATCGAATACTTTTAATTTCATTGATTCGTTACGGTATTCTATAAATTGAGGGTCGCCGTCGGGAAGTTATCCCCATTCAGGATGCGGATGCGGTTCGATTTCTTTTTTTGTTACTAATACTTTGAATTGTCCCAAAGGTGAACCTTTGTACTTTCCATTCGTCTGTAGTTCAGTAACACCTGAAGCGTTAGTTATTCCCATTGGACCCCAAGTTGAAAGCGAGGAATCTTCTGGAATTAATTGGACAATTGCGCCTTCCAGAGGAGTATTTTCCTGAACAATCGTAATTGTTACGGGGTAAAGTTTCGGCATTCCATCCGGTAATTTTTGTCCGCATCCGAAAAAACACACTATTCCTAAAAACAGAAAAATAATGGTAGTAATTCTTTTCATAAAAATCTCCGTATTTCAAAAAGATAATAACAGTAATTCTCCCTTCAAATGAACTGAAAGTTGAAACCAAAATAGGTAAAATTTTATAAATGGTTATTTTCACCGCCGTCTGGAGTTCCCATTGCTCCCCAAATTCCGAACATACTTGGACCATTTTCGACTTGCCGGGAATTTGTTCCTCCTGCATTTATCGTATCAGAAATAAAAAGAACCGAACCATCGAACAAAACGGAATTGACTCCGCCGGTATGAAAACTACTGGAAGAATAAATTCCCCAAGCTGTATCGGAATCACTAGACATACAAGATGGAGAATTGGGCGGCATTAGTGTTTGGAACATATTCATCAACAAAGTTCCATAGATGATACGATGTCCCCGTGCAAAGCGTACGTTCGGTTGTGAAAAACCGCCTGTATTTAATAATGTTACACCATCTGTTGTCGCAGTTAAACAAAGTCTTGCATTTCCTGCCGATCGAATATCTGGAAACGCATAAACAACAATTCCTCCCTTGACCATTAATGAATTTCCACTTTGGGCTTTGACAAATTCTCCCATAGCAATAGTGTTACTTGTTCCATCAACAACAGATTCTATTCCTTTGAAAGCAAGCGGATTGAACATACTTCGGCTACGAACATCTCCATACACACTAGGCGGAATATCACTATCTGCACTCCACATTCCATCACCACGACAAAAGCCGTAGTTCGTCCGTGCAGTTGCGGGATTAGGGTTATCCGTTACTCCACTGGAAAGCGGGTCAGACGGATCAGACGGACAAAGAAACGCTCCGAATTTTTCGCGCATACATGCAGGAGTGCTC
>JAISBG010000349.1 GCA_031266315.1 Planctomycetaceae bacterium
TTATTTTTCATAAAATTTGAATCTTATTCAATTGCGATATATATTTTTTACCGTATTGTTTTGCGGTAAATGTTTCGCAATTACTTCAATGAAACCTTATAAAATAAGGAACACAACGATGAAAAACTTTATTGAAAACGCATCGGAAAATTCACGGAACAATTTGGTAAAAAATTCGATGAAAATTTCAATGTTAAAATGGGCAAGTCAGGGGGGGGGGGGCAGTATATGAGAGAGAGTTAAGAAATAACAACGGAAAGTGTTGGCTTTCCCAATGTTTTTCCGCAAAATTCTTACAACTCATTCGTTCTTCACCGTTCGGCTTTACATTGGTCGAACTTCTAGTGGTCATTGCGATTATCGGTGTGTTAATCGCTCTTCTGTTGCCTGCAGTGCAGGCGGCTCGTGAAGCGGCAAGGCGTTCGCAATGTACCAACAACCTGAAAAAAATTGGGATTGCCGTCCATAATTTTCACGACGTAATTAACGGTCTCCCGCCAATTACGCTCGGTTCAGGTGACGACGGAATGCACAGAGCATCTTTCTTTCTTTTGATCTACCCCTTCGTCGAACAACAAGCGTTGTACGATATGATCAAAGGAATAAGCCAACCTGCCGGAGCTGATTCTCAATCAGGATTTGGTGTTTTAATCCATATTGATGGTGATAAAACCAAAGCAGGTTATCCCGATACAGGAACAATTGATTGGTGGAAACTATTTACTCCAGAACAACAAAAAAGTTTTGCTGCTGTTTCTATTTATCGTTGCCCAACACGGCGCGGCGGCGGATCGGAAGCAATCTATGAAGGATTGGAAGCCGGTAAAGATGCACCGGGACCTCTCGGCGATTATGCGGTTCCTTGTGATGCTGCAGTTTCTTCGTATGGTGTTGGATATTGGCATCAACACGTATTAACCACTAATGCTGATCACTACAGAAAACAATGTGGTCCTCTTCGTCTTGCCTTAATTACGAATAACGATTATATCCATTGGCAATGCCGTGATAATATGACGTGGTGGTCAGATGGGTCAAGTAATCAACTGTTGCTTGGTGAAAAACATATTCCTACCGGACGATTGGGTGTTTCACGCGGTACACGTGACGGTATTGCGAACGATGTTTTTAAGTCAGCCGATATGACTTATCTTGCTTCGGGACGTTATGCTTGTGGGGCGGCACGGAATATTCGTCCGAATACGGGAGTTTGTCTTGCCGGTCCGTCTGATTTCACGGCAGATTCAGCAAACAACGCGGTTCAACCGGCGTCGGCACCTAACGGAGGACAATATGGATTCGGCAGTTGGCATCCCGGTTCTTGTCTTTTCCTTCTTGGTGATGGTTCTGTTCATAGTTTCCCGTTGACAACTCATCCGTCGAATGTCCTTTATCCGCTCACGGAAGTCTATGACGGAAAAGTGGCCGAATTACCGTAACTTGTATTTTTGCCGGTTGACTCGGTATTGACTACTTTGAACAAAAATTCCGCTGAAATATTATATTAAAAGTAACATTAAAGTCCTGTTTTTTGACAGGATTTACAGAATTTACGGGATAAAAATAAAATCCGGTAATTCATGTATATCTTGTCAAAAAACAATCTTTGTAAATGTTTTCAAAAGTTACACATATTAACAACAGAGAACACGGAGAGGATAAATTTTGTGTGAATGGTTATAAATTACTGTATACTAAAGCCCTTTTAAAATTCATGTCGCTGAACACGCAAGCGCAGCAACGCGGAGCGGTTATTCAAGGGCGAAGCCTACTGCCCATACCGGCTACGGTATATTGTCTTTTTGTGTCTATGTGGTTAAAATAGCCGAGTTGTTTATTTTTAACGTGTTCCCTTGTTGTGAAACAATGCGGGAATAGGGAATGTTTTTTACGAATGAGGAATTTCCAATCATGAAACGATTATTATTTATTGTGTTGTTTTGTTTTCAAACAGTTTTGTTTTTTACTCTGCCGCTTTTCGCTCTGGATAAATATGTAACAATTTCGGAGCGGCAGATTCCGATTGCTTATGAAGTTGATGTGTTGGTTATTGGCGGTTCGACCGGCAATGTTGCGGCGGCAATTGAGGCACAGAAAGCCGGAGCGAAAACAATGCTCATTACATCGCGTCCCTATCTCGGCGAAGATTTAACCGCAACTCTTGACCTTTGGCTCGAACCCGGTGAAAAACTTGATGACCCGTTTGCCGCCGCTATTTACAATGACCCCAATCGCGGATTGCCGACACCGTCATCGTTGTTAATCCTTCGCGCTAACAACCGGATTCCTTTCACTTACAAAATAGAACAACCAATCGACAAAGCCCACCCCGAAACAAATCGGAAAGATCGACTCGCCGATGGTATTGCCGCTGATTCCGTAACACAAAGTCTGCAAATTAACGGAAACGCAACAATTATTCTCGACCTCAAAAATTCGCAAGATGTCGGTGTTGTGTCATTGCTCGGCTTTCATCGGCAGGACGATTTTGTTATGGATAATGTTGTCCTTTCGGCAAGCGATGACGAAGAAAAATGGGTCGAATTACCGAAACCGATTTTGAAAACGGCAGACCAGCGCGGTTACGATTCTGTGGACGAATTTCGTTTTGAATTTGACCAACCTGCAGCCACGCGTTATTTGAAACTTGAAATCAAAAAGTCCGCAAAATCGAAACGGATTTTGCTTGGTGAAATTGTTGTACTTCCGAACAAGTCGGATATTCCCCTGTCCAAACCTTGGAACGCCGACGGCAAATCGCCCTACACTCACCCTGCTCCGCGTCCGATGCACGTTAAAATGACGCTCGATAAAGCCTTGATTGATGCCAATGTCCAATTTTTGTACAGTACCAATTATATCGGTTTACTTCGTGATAAACAAAATCAAAATAAGATTCACGGAACCATTATCAATAATCGTGCTGGAAAACAGGCAATTCTTGCAAAAAAAATATTATTTTCTCAGAATTTTGAGGAAATCTCCCTTGCTGCTGGTATGGAACAATTATTCAATGGAACTTTCAAAGGACATTTTACGGCACAATATGTTGTGATCGGAGGCGAACCGAAACAAATTGATACGGCAAAATTTCCGTTACTGAAAACTTCGTCGTATGAAATTATGGGGGAGCCGTTTTATGGACAACCGCAGAAGGGAGCATGGAATTTCCTTGAACAGCAGGATGCCAAAGCCGGTGTTTATCCAATCATTCGATATACGTTCGATATTTCCGATGAAACCGGAACGAATTGTTTCAAGAACGATTTAGCATTACAAAATGAATTGGAAACGCAAATTCGTTTGGCAACATTTGATCCTAATCAACAATTTACATCGGATCAAATTATTGTTTCCTCGCCGGAGTTTAAAAAATACAGAACAACGGAATTTATTGAGCGGTCGAAAGTATTGGGTAAACAAGCAGCGGAAGAAGTTAAAAAAATCGAGAAAATTTCGCCTGAACATTTAATGGTTTCGTTGCAATTTTCATTTTCTCTCACTGCATTCAACAAGTCTAACCGACAAAAAGTTTCCGGTGAGATTAAGGAATCGCTCTCGAATGTTAAAGCGTACAAAAAACCGCTTGGATTTATAAAACAGAAAGAGCAGGAAATTCCTGTAACGACGGAGTACGATGTTGTTGTGGTTGGCGGCGGGACGACCGGCGCACCGGCTGGAATTTCGGCGGCACGGCAAGGCGCAAAAACATTGGTTCTCGAATATTTGCACGATCTCGGCGGTGTCGGAACTGCCGGAGCGATTTCGATTTATTATTGGGGTAATCGTGTCGGTTTTTGCAAAGAAGTTGAAGACGGCAAAGCCTCGTGGAATATCGAACAACGTAACTTTTGGTGGCGGTCAAAACTTGCCGAAGCCGGAGCCGATGTTTGGTATGGTGTTCTTGGAAGCGGAACAGTTCTTGAAACAGTGGACGGAACACCAACCGTTAAAGGCGTTCTCATTACGACACCGGCGGGAGAACAACATGTTGTTTTGGCAAAGGTCGTGATTGATACGACCGGACACGGCGGCATGGCGGAGTCCGCTGGAGCACCGATGAAATACGTTGACGATAAGGAAATCGCAACACAAGGACATGGTTTACCGCCGCGAAATCTCGGTGCTTCCTACACCAACACGGATTATATGTACGTTGACGAAACCGATATGGAAGATGTTACACATGTTTTTGTGTACGGAAAAGAAAAGTTTCCGAAAGCGTTTGATTTCGGGAAAATTCTTGATACGCGGGAACGTCCGCAAATTATTGGAGATTTTACATTTACGGTTCTTGATCAGGTCAACAAACGGACTTATCCCGATACGATTGTCCGGTCAAAGAGCAATTTTGATACACATGGTTACACATTAACGCCGTATCTGGAAATTGAACATCTTCATCACGACGGACATTTTTGTGACATTCCGATGCGGAGTTGTTTGCCGCAGGGACTTGAAGGAATTTTTGTCGGCGGTCTTGCAACAAGTTGTCATCGGGACGCGATTCCGATTATCCGAATGCAGCCGGATTTGCAAAATCAGGGTTACGCGCTCGGTTGTCTTGCGGCGAAGGCGGTCAAGGACAATGTTCCGTTACGGAAACTTGACATCAAACCGGTACAAAAACATCTCGTCGAAATCGGTAACCTGCCGGAATCAGTGTTGACCGATGAGGATAACTACAACGATTCTGTTTCGGCGTTGCCGGAAGATATTAAGACGTTGCCGGATGGTTTTAAGGGTTCCGCTAATTTACTCTGGCATCCGAAAGAATCCGTTCCGATGTTACAAAAAGCGTATCAGGAAACTACGTCGCCGGAAAATAAATTAGCGTACGCAATGGTTTTAGCCGGAATGTACGACCCGACCGGAGCCGATGCCTTGCTTGGAGCGGTAAAATCCGCTGAGAATTGGGACAAAGGTTGGAATTTTCGTGGCATGGGACAATTCGGTTGGGCATCGAGTCCGCTTGACCGTTACATTATGATGCTCGGTCGAACCAAAGACCCACGCGGCGCAACAATTATTGCCGAATTGCTCAAAAAACTCAAAGCGGAAGATGATTTTTCACATCATCGGGCTTGTTATTTAGCGTTGGAATGGATTGGCGACAAATCTGTCGCGCCGATTATTGCGGAACATCTGAAAAAATCGGGAGTTGCCGGTTATGTTCACCGCGATCTTGATACGGCGCGAAAATGGGATCAGGCAGACCCTCGCGGCGGTGTTGCGGAAAAGAGTCGTCGGGATTCACTTATTGAAATCGGTTTTGCCCGTGCGCTGTATCGTCTCGGCGATGTTGACGGTCTCGGTCAAAAGATTTTGG
>JAISBG010000416.1 GCA_031266315.1 Planctomycetaceae bacterium
TATCATCACCGGACGCGGGCAACCGCCATGGCAATTCATCAAACATCTGTTTATACCGGAATTGTTTTCGGCGGTGTTTTGGCGGCGTGGATTGGTTCATTATTCGGTTGGCGGTACTCTTTTTATGTTTTCGGAACACTTGGAGCAATTTGGTCGTTCATTGTTTTGCTGCGTTTACGTAACGACCAACGTGACGCCGCACGGCAATATCAGCATGTAACGGAAACATTAACAAAAATTCCAATGAGTGAAGTATTTCGAAACACATTGGGAAAGCCGACATTTTATTTCCTTTCACTGGCGTTTGGCGGACATGTTTTCGTGAATGTCGGATTTCTGACTTGGATGCCGACATTTTTGTTTGAAAAATATCATTTGTCGTTGACGCGGGCAAGTTTCGACGCCATGTTTTATCATCATTTTTTTGCGTATTTCGGAGTGTTGACGGCTGCCGCTTTTTCCGATTATCTGGCGCATCACCGAAAAACTGTACGTATGGAAATTGAAAGTCTCGGTATGTTTCTGTCAACGCCGTTTATTTTTCTGATGGGTTATACGGAAAATCTTTGGATTGTTTATGTTGCGCTTTGCGGATTTGGGATTTTTAGAGGCGTTTATGATTCCAATCTTTTTGTTGTGTTATTCGATATTATCGAACCGAAATATCGTTCGACCGCAACCGGTATGATGCTTTCCTTTGCATTTGTCACGGGAGCCGTTTCGCCGGTTGCTCTCGGTTGGGTCAAACAAAACATCGGTCTCGAACAAGGAATCATGGGACTTGCTGTTGTTTATTTGCTCTCGTCAATCTCCATTTTTATCGGGCTGAAAACTTATTTTCTGAACGATTATTATACAGAATCAGCCAATTTCAATTAATTGTTTCACCGCGTATTGAATGAAAGTTTGTCCAATCCGGTAAACGCATCATTATTTATAACATTTTAATACAATGATTACATTTCGTCTCATTAATATTTCGTTATTTCCATTTTTATTGTTACTATTGACCGGTTGCGGAAATAATATGAAACTTAGCGGCAAGGTTGTTTATTCTGACGGTGAACCGCTCAAAACGGGAATCATTATGTTTTCAAAACAAGATTTTCTGGCACGGGCAACGATTCGTCCTGACGGAAGTTACAATGTCGGTTCTCTTTCGTCAAAAGACGGACTTCCTCCGGGAAAATATAAAGTGTTTATTACCGGAGCCGTTGAATCTGTTTCTGTTACTGAAAAGCAGAATGTTCCTCAAAAAAATGCGATGGGGGAGCAAGAACCGGAAAAAGAAAGTTTCAAATCACTTATTGCCGCAAAATATACCGCCGAAGAAACCACACCGCTCGAAATCGAAATTCCCGGTGAAAATGTGTACAATATTACTGTTGAACGCCCATGAAACTTTGCATGTTCCTTCCCTTTGAACCAGATCGGCGTTGGAAAATAGCGCAACAAGCCGGCGTAACTTGCGCCGTTGTCAAACTCTCGCCGGAGCTGACTCACCGTGAACCGCCGTCCAATTTTGAAACGTTACGCGAAGCAAAGCGGCGTTTTAACAATGCCGGTTTCGAACTGTTCGGTCTCGAAGGCGACCAATTCGATATGACCCGAATCAAACTCGGTCTTGAAGGACGTGATGATGATATTGAAACTTACCGAAAAATGTTGCGAAATATGGGCAAACTCGGTATTCCGTTTCTGTGCTACAATTTCATGGTTGGCGTCGGGTGGTTTCGTAACCGTACAACAATTCAGGAACGCGGCGGCGCATTGACCTGCGGATTTGAACTTGATGAACTATTGAAAAGAGAAAATTCTGTGCGAAAAATAGAAAGCAACACCATTTGGGAAAATTATCAATATTTTCTGGAACGGATTTTGCCGGTTGCGGAAGAATCCGGTGTTCGGCTGGGGTTACATCCCGACGATCCGCCGATTCCGTTACTAAAAGGTTATAGCCGTATTTTTTATAACGCCGACGGTGTACGAAAAGCCTTAGACTTGTCATCAAGCCGTTCACACGGTCTGACGTTTTGTCAGGCTAATTATCTGGCGATGGAAGAAAATGTTACGGCGTTGATTCGTGAATGGAAAGACCGAATTGGATTTGTTCATTTTCGCGACATTAAAGGAACGGCGGATTCTTTTGTTGAAACGTTTCACGACAACGGACCGCATGATATGGCGGAATTGATTCGTGTTTATCGGGAAATCGGTTTCAATGGTCCCGTCCGAACCGATCACGCCCCAAGTATGGACGGCGAAGGCGAAGCAACATGTTACGAAATTCTCGGTCATCTCTTCGCTCTCGGATACTTAAAAGGATTACTCGATTATGACCAAAATGTTTCAAAATAAAATTGCACTAATTACCGGCGGAAGCAGAGGAATCGGAGCGGCGATTGCCATTGAATTGGCGTTACACGGCGCAACGGTTATTGTCAATTACAGGCAAGCCAAAGATGCCGCCAAACATATTTGCCGAACAATTACCGAACAACACGGTACGGCTTTTTCCTGTAAAGCGGATATTTCAATTGTTGCGGAAATTGAGTCGATGTTCGATTTTATCGAAACAAAATATGGCACGGTCGGTATTTTAATTAACAATGCCGGTTTGGAAATTCGGCATCCTTCGACGGAATACACCGAAGAGATTTTTGACCGGATGTTGGACACGAATCTCAAAGGGGCATTTTTTTGTGCGCGTCGTGCGTTGCTGACCATGAAAGCCGCCGGTTGGGGGCGTATCATCAATATTTCTTCCGTCCACGAAATCCGACCAACAGGAAACCGCAGTCCGTACAGTATTAGTAAGGCAGGACTCGAAATGATGACACGGGAATTGGCTTTTGAATTTAGCCGTTACGGAATTACCGTCAACACGGTTATTCCGGGAGCAATCCGAACTGATATGAACAAAAATGTTCTATCTGATCCGGTGTACGAAAAACGAGTTATTGATCAAATTCCCGCCCGATGGATTGGTGAAACAAACGATGTTGCCCCGATCATTCGATTTCTCGCGTCCGATGAAGCACGTTACATTAATGGAGCATCTATTGCTGTTGACGGCGGTTTGATGCTTTAATACAATAATGAAGAAATATATTTGGCTTCAATACTGAATTTGCTATTTTGTGTTCGTAGGAAAATTTCTGATTCTACCGTATTAGGAATTCAAGAATTGAAAAGTTCGTTTTAAACACGAAAATTTGCAGAAAGAGGTGGGCGATCCCTTCGCTGAAGGGTCGCACCGGTTGAGTCGTTATTGATTTCAAAACGGAAGGCAATACAATTTGCCGTTGTGAATCTGATTCAACAGTCGGCTAACGCCGACGCGACCTTTCAGCGAAAGGTCGCCCACCTTATGATTGCCTATGAAATTTTACCTATTATTTGACTATTCCGGTGGGAAATACCTAATCCGGTAAATTCAAAAAAATTCCACTGAATAATTATTTATTTCTTATAGTTGTCAACCTTATTGTTACTTCCGAAAACTGTTACATTTATTGTTTCGCGGAAACATTCACGTCGTCGATTACAATAATTCCGGCGGCACCGTTGGAACCGACTTGGATTGTTAATTTTTGTAATTTTTCCGGTACGGTAAATTCAACTGTTTCCTGACGCCAGTCGAATGTTCCCAATAAATTCGGAGAGGAAAAGTATTGCGTTTTACCATCAATTACCGCCGCAAAACGAATACAACCAACTTGCCATGATTCTGTTCCTTTTATCAGGTCTTTGCCTTTTACCCATGCGGAAAGTTTTAATTTCGTACCAACCGGAAAATTTTGTATGTGAATATCTTGCGTAAACAGCCGGTATTGTCCCGCTTCGCCGACAACCTGAGCCGCCGCTTTACCGTGATGAATTTCGTTATCGGAAATAGTTCCGTGAGCCGGTGTTTGCCATGCGGAAATTTTCTGCTTGCCTTTGACAACAACATTGCCGGTACGGAGCGAAACCAAATTACTGTTACCACTAAACACTTCAAAACCGCCGTCGGTAATCAATGTGTGTTGATCCCTATCCCTATCCGTAATTGTATCAATTTCAGAGGATCGGATTATTGACGGCGCATGATCAGTTGTTGAATGATCGGCAACTGTAACGGTTGTCGTAAACGTCCGCCAACGATTCGGCATTGAAACAGTATTGCCGTCATCAAATGTTACGAAAAAATTATTGCGGTCAAGAAACAGATTTGATATTTCGCCGTGCAGACCGGTTAATTCCAGCAACGTTTTTTCGGAATCTTTCAAAACAACACGTTTCGGCAACAAATCATTCGGTGTGTTTTTGGTCTGAAAACTTCGCCCTTTGGCGTCAATATTCGAACCTTCAGCAAACGGTTTATCGTTTTTGTTTTGATTAAATTGGTTAGATTGGTTAGATTGATTAAAAAATTCGAAACGTTCGACATTTGGCATCGGCAGGAACAGAGACAAAAACGCTTTAGAATCTGTTGCGACCTGATGCGTCTTAACTCCACAAGACATTGCAAACGCTGAACTATCGTTAAAAGCGTATTCCGTAAAATATTCAACCGGCGGACGCAACAAATCGAAACGCCCAAAGCCGCGCAATTGTCCTTCAAACCGTAACCGTAACGTTTTTCCGTCCTGATCCTGAACAATCCGGCAACCCGCCTCAACATCATTTCCGGCTGCGTAACGCATTTTGTCGTTTCCGTAACCGTAATCTGTGTAAATATCGCCTTGACGAATGATTTGCCGACCGTTTTTTGTATCAAGCGACATTATTGTTCCGTTTCGTGTCAAACGCAATTTGTAATGATCATTTTCGTAAATCCAACCGCCGATTGCCGGACGAAGTTTCGGAATCTCTTGCTTTGGCGGTTGGCTATACATTCCCAAATTGAGTGATAATTCCGGTTTCGTTGTCAAATTCGGAACAGATTCATCTGTCCATGAAAAGAGCATCGACAATTCTTTTTTGCTACCGTTTCGATCAAGTAAACGAAATCGTGTTGGTGTTTCTTTGGAAAAACCTAACAAAATCGGAACCTGATTATTGGAAAAAATCGTTACACCGCGCAAAAACGTACCGTATAAAGGTAATTCAATCGGCGTCAAAAGTGAATCGAAAATAACATTCGTTCCTTGCGATCTCCAATAAATGGAACCGAAAACTTCATCTGTTGTCAAATGTCTTGGTTGGTAAAGTTCACCCAATCCGCCTTCCGATGAAACAACCGACCAATGGGTTGCGTCAATAATCGGAATCAACATTGCGGCATTTTTTGGAACATCGCCAGTCCAGCGGCTGTCAAAAAGAATTGAATCATCTTTCCACCAATAGTGCATTTCAAGAGTTGCCGCACCGAATTTACGCCGAATAATCAGAGTATTCTTTTCCTGTACAATATTTGCCTTTTCCGCTTTTTCCTTCATTCCGGCAGGAAGGAGCAGATCGGCGGAACCAAACCACGGTTTTCCGCTCTTTTCAAATCGGGTCAGCAAACCTGTTTCAGAATCAATGTAAGCAACACAATGAATTACCGTCATTTTGAGTTGTCCGTCCTCCGTTGTTTCAATAACTGACGAAGCGGTTGGATACGGCGATTGACCATAAAAAAACGGTTTCGGATCAAACTTGCCTACCTCATTGAAGGTTTTATCAATAATCTTTTTCATCGGCTCCGCACGATCACGAAGAACAATAATTTGTTCCTGCGACTCAAGCAGGCTAGTTTGGAACGGAATTTGAAGTTCACCGTTCTTTTTCTCAATCGTTTTGATTTTTGTTTCGAAATCATAAATATTGAAATACTCAAGTTGATTTTGCGCACGTAATTTCTCCGGCAACTTGTCCCATGGTAAACGAAACACCGCACCAAACATTTTCGTTTCATTAAAATTGATAACAGCAATACTTGCATCGTCTCCTTTAGTTCGTAACACGGCAAAAACTCCGGGCGGAGCGTCAACCGCAAGATAATCCGCATCGCCGCCGTTTAATTCCGGTAACACTTTTCGCATCTCAAAGATTTGCCGGAACGAGTTGAAATGACCGATTTCCTGTTCGTGATACACGAGCGGAATCCCGTGAATGAACGCGGTTAGCGCAACTAATTTCTCATGTGATTCCGTACCGTACCAAAGTTGGGCGCGGAGCGAATCGTGAGATTCAACATGCCGTAAACGTAACATATCAGGAATTTCCGAATACTGTTGTTCGTGAAGCCAGCGGCGCAATCGAGTTACAAATTCATTGGCGGGAAGTTTTCGGGCATCGTGAAGAACACTGTAACACAAATCGAAATCGTAAGTCGCATCGCTGACCGCTCCCCAGATTCCGGTATTGACTTCGGCAAGGATTCCGCCGTCCGGCTGTAACTCTTTGACCGATTGACGGATTTTGCGCAACATATTTAGCCCGCCTTGTGATTGTGAATGAGACGCTCTGGAATAGGGAATATTTTTGTTCCAATTAGGTATTTTGCTTCCGCCGCAGGCATCGACACGATAACCGTCAATTCCGTACTCTTTAACGTAATGTCGGGAAACTTCACCCATGTAATCAATCCATGTCGGATAATTGAAATCAAAACCCCAATAAGAAAGTGTCGAACCGTCTTCTTCCTGAACGAGCCATTCGGGATGTTTTTGTGAACGCTCATTCGGATTGCCGCCGCCGTGCGGTACGGAATCTTGTAACACATGCAAACCGAGTTCGCGGGCTTTTTTGACCAATGCTTTATATTCTTTTGTTGCGTTTTCTTGTGTTGTGCTGAGACCTTCCTGAAATTTGTAATAATCACGGGGCGAATAAATTGATTTATCTTCAAGCGGCATCAACCAAATAGCGTTACAACCGATTTGTTTGATTTGATCGAGCAACGGCATCGAATTTTTGAAACCGCCAAGATCACGGCAACCGCTGCCGATCGTTCCATTAGGATGAAAAGAGTACAAAATTGCCGATTCAAACCACTTGGGTCGGTCGTTGGGCGGAACATGTCCGAGTTGCCGCATCAGATCGTGAATTTTAAGTAACGCCGTTTCACTGTTTCCGTCAACGATACGGAAATAAGCGTCACCCAATTTTTGTACGAAATTTTGTTCGATATGTCCTTTAATATCAAACGATTGTGTAAGCCGAACTCCGCCGTCACGCCGTTCAATACTGCAATTCGGACGGTCGGCGTAATCAATCAAATTGTCGGAAAGCAGGATGACACTTTTTGCCGGATCAAGTTGCAGAACAAGCGGGGCGGAGTTTTTCCAACTTCCCTGCCGCGCATTTTCGGCGAAGTTGTCAATGGTATATTTTTGGGGCGGATATTGTCCCGGAATAAAAAATTCCGCATCGTTTTTGAACGGAAAAGTCGGCAAGGACATCCAGAATCCTTTGATTTTCGTTGATTCTTTTCCGTTGTACGTTAATTCGACATTCCGTTTCAGAGTTGCCATTGGAACGTCAACAGAATAATGAAACGCCGCCG
>JAISBG010000457.1 GCA_031266315.1 Planctomycetaceae bacterium
CATCATCGGTGCGGCAACATTCAGCATGGCACTGCGGCTTGGAATTGGGTTTTCGTTCCAGCAATATCCCATACGGAGTTTAAGTTTCTGGCTGAACTTCCGTTCAACACCGACTGCAACCGCCATCACGCTGTCCCAGTCCAAACCTTTAACAATACCGTTCTCAATTCCTTTTTTGAAACCCGCCGTGTGAGCATAATCGAAATAACGAATATCAAGCCCGATAATTGTATCCTGAATACCGTCGTAGGAAAAACCTAACGAAAGAGTTGTCGGAAGATTTAAATCAAAACTACCATTAATCACGCTATTGTCGTCCACTCTTGTACCTTCATAGGCTAGATTTTCCGCCCAAATCGGACTCTTAAACATAAATCCGGTCTTAAAATGATTTTTGAAATCGTAATAAGCCCCGATTTGAAATCCGCCGCCCCAAGCGTATCGTGTTCCGAAATTATGAACTTCGTTATTACTTCCGATTGGTTGTCCTAATTGCATTGGGTTGATCGACAGCGACGCCAAATCAATAATCGGCGCAACTCCAACCGAAAAACGATCCGTAACTTTATAGGCAACCGTTGGTGTAACTTGCATAACAATCACGGTTGACGATTTAGCGAGACCGCCTAAAATCGGGTTGTCATACGGAGAACCGGTTGACGGATAAAGCGATGCCGCTCCGCCAACCGCCCCCAAACCAAGACCAAATGTTACCGGCGACTTCGGACAACGCCGCCAAACAAACGCCATACTCGGATCAGGAACCGAACCGGCATTGCCCTTCGTCGAACCACTCAACGTTACTCCATTACCAACATCAAGACTGGAACTGACCCGCATTTTCGGCATAATAACACCGATTCCGAAGGAGATTTCGCTTTTTTCCAGAGCGGAAATCGACGCCGGATTCCAATAAATCGCTCCGGCAGCATCAACCGGTGTTGCAGTTGCCACGCTTCCGATGGAATCGTTGACGGCTCCGATGCTCCGAAGAAGAACGCCTTGCCCATTGGCAAAACGGTTTGAAATGACGAGAGAAAGAACCAAAACAAATACAATCTTCCAACAAAATACGGATGTTGTTCTCATAACTTGTTTTCAATTTGTTGATAATGTTTCCAATATTTGTAATTATTCAGTGGAATTTTTCCGGATAACCGACTTATCCTTTTCATTTATGGGTAAAACTCAACATGAAACCTATATTTTTACTTTTCGACACTTAGGCATTTGAGATTGTCCCCAATCGGGCAAAACAGATAGAATCTGCCGGTACAAGACGGAAAAATCCGAATAATGCGTATCTTTTACAACTCCGCCTAATTATTTTACCATTCCGTTGTAAAATACCTAATTCTGAATATTTGCGGGATTCGCGGGATTATACGAATCGGTCTCTTTGCTAAATGTTTGCTTGTCAGTATAATTACTATCATACAATCAATTGGGGTTGTCTTCGGGCAACAGTGAATGTTCCGAAGATATTCCATGTGATTTTCGTCTTTATACCGTAGCCGGTAAGGCAGTAGGCTTCGCCCACGAGTAACCGCTTCACGTTGTTGCGCTTCCGTAATCAGCTTCGTGAATTTTAAAACGGCTTGAGTATAACACTTCAACAATCAACAAATTTAGGAGGTTTTCATGCAGTCTGCACTTGATTTTTTGACAGCAAATCCCGTAACTTATTTCGCCACCGCAACCAAAGAAGCGGTACCCAAAGTTCGTCCAATTCTGTTTTGCTTTGAAGAAAACGGGATACTTTGGTTTTGTTCCGCAAAAAGTAAAAACTTTTGGAAAGAACTGGAAACTAATCCACATGTCGAATTTACCTCTTTCGACGGAAACTGTTGGATTCGCGTTTCCGGTTCCGTAACTCTTAACAATAATCTGGATATTAAAACAAAAATCCTCAATCAGTACGAAAATATCCGCAATATCTATCAATCACCAGATAATCCGGAATTTGTCTCTTTTTGTCTCGAACACTGGAACGCAACCCTTTACAGTTTTACTGATCCTCCGGTTTCGTTTTCACGTTGAATTTTTCGGTGTCCCCGATGAAAAAACTCCATAAACGGTTACGGCTTTGGTTTCACGGATTGCATCCGACCCATGCGCTTATGGTCGGTTACGCTTTGTACGTGATTATCGTTTTTCTGTTGCTGTGTCTTCCGATTTGTTGGAAAACAAATTGGATATCGCCAATGGATAATCTGTTCGTCGCCGTTTCCGTTATTAGTACGTCCGGTTTAACAACAGTTGATACAACAAAAGTCTATAATATTTTCGGACAACTAATCATTTTGGCGGGAATCCAAATCGGCGGTCTCGGTTATATGACCATCGGCTCCTACGCCATTCTCGCGTCAAAAGGACATTTATCGAAAAACCGTATCAATATCGGCAAAGCCGTTTTAGCAATGCCGGAATCCTTTGAACCTGTTCGGTTTCTGCGGCATATTATTGTGTTCACTTTTACGATAGAACTTTTTGGATCGTTAATTCTTTGGCAGGCATTTACTGAAGCAGGAATTCCTAATCCACTCTGGACAGCGGTTTTTCATTCGGTCGCCGCATTTTGTACCGCCGGTTTCAGCACTTTTTCCAATAATCTCGAAGCCTTTTCAGGAAACACCAAAATCAGTCTGGTCGTTTCTATTTTGAGTTTGCTCGGAGCCATCGGGTTTATTGTGCTCGACGACCTAA
>JAISBG010000513.1 GCA_031266315.1 Planctomycetaceae bacterium
AAATTTTATGAAAAACAAAGACAGATGTCAAGAGAAATCTTTTTTTTGAGAAAATTTTGTTGTTTTAGAATTTTAGGGTCATTATCAATAGGTCAACAAAGGTAGCAAATTCTAAGGTGGGCAATCCCTTCGCTGAAAGGTCGCGCCGGTTGACTCTTCATTGACTCCAAAACGGAAAGCAACATCATTTGCCGTCGTTCATCTAATTCACTGTCGGCGAGTACGCCGACGCGACCTTTTAACAGATAGCGAAAGATCGCCCACCTGATGAATTGCCTACCTTTAACGAAAATTACTATTCCGGTGGGAAACACCTAATCCGATAGAATCAGGAAACTTGTAATCCTACTAATAATTACAGAGAAAATACTCGATACAATACTAACACAGTATAAGATACACCCGACTTTTGCTTTGTATGAATTTTTTAAAAATTAAAAAATTTTCCTTCAAAAGGGGGGTGAGTGGTTGACATGTTTTGAGTTTTGGCATATACTACTTGGCATTACTATTTTTAGCCTTTTTAATTTTAATATTTGGAGACCAATTTTCCATTTTGAAAGATAAATCGCCCGGATTTTTGTTCGGGCGTTAAAAAAATCGAGTACGTCAACTAGTTATAAAAATCGCTTCGGCGAACTGTAATTTTTTACATGACAACCGGATTTTCCGGGTAGAAAATTACTGTAAAGCAACAAAGTTACGTGGCTCCCGATAGGGGGCGTCGCGTGTTGCTTTAGGGGTAAATTCAGCATTGCATTTTATGTAATGCACCACTTTTGTCGGTGGGAACGAACCTATTTTTATAGCCGTGTCGCTCCATCTCAGAGCGATATTCTGTTGCCGTTTCTCGGCGTTGCGTTTGTTCCCAATTTACAAAACAGATTATACGTTACATAATCTGTTAAAATAACTTTTTTTTCATAAGGAGAATACCATGAAAAAAACATGTTTTTTAGGTTTTACCCTCGTCGAACTTCTCGTGGTCATTGCAATTATCGGCGCATTGATCGCACTTTTGTTACCAGCCGTCCAAGCAGCACGAGAGGCGGCAAGGCGGATGCAGTGTACCAATCATCTCAAGCAACTTGGGATCGGTATTCACAATTTTCACGATACACAACAAGGGGTTGTACCACTCGCCATTTATAACCCCAAACCAAGTTTCTTTGCGTTACTGTTTCCGTACATCGAACAAACAAACCTCTATGATATTTTGACCTCCGTTAAAACATATAGCGGGACAGGATATCCCGCGATCTTTTTTGACGGAAGTCACGGTAATACCGAGTTCGATACTTGGTTTGTCAATTATTTGGCAACATATCCCGACGGCGGAAAAGGTTATCGTGAAGCGTTGAGTTCCGTACCGATTTTGAAATGTCCCTCACGACGCAGCGGAATTAAATACAATTTGTCCTCCGAAGGCGTTAATAATTGCGGACCACGCGGTGATTACGCGGCTGTTGTAACAGCCGGAGATTATCATGCATCATATCCGACTGTTCGGACTGCAACAGGGGATTACGCAACTCATTTCGGAGCCGAATGGACAACTCTTACCCGATATGATAACGGTTCCAATCAAACAAAAAATTTAGTCGGACCGATTCGTGTTTCGATTATTGAAGTCAACCAAGCAACATTCACTGATTGGAATAATCCTTCCGCATCAATTATCACATGGCATCCGCGTGATTCCTTTGCCAGTTGGCAGGACGAAACAAGCAATCAAGTGGTGGTTGGTGAAAAATTTATTCCGCAACAATATGTTGATTTGAATTCCGTCAATTATCAGTTGGCGTCTTGGGATGCCTCTGTTCTTGGCGGCAAACTTGCCATGGGAGGTAATACCTCGTTTGCCCGATTTATTCATCCGGGTTTTGCCAGTATTAAACGTTCAGCAACGGACATTGGAGACAATGAACATTTTGTCGGCACCGGAGCCAATCCAACAGATTACGCACGTCCCAATCAATGTTTCTTCGGCGGAATCCATTCCGGCGTAACGAATTTTCTCATCGGAGACGGTTCCGTTCATGCGATTTCGCCGACAATCAATCCGGTAACACTTTATTTTTTGGCACGAATTGACGACGGTAATGTTGCAACACTTCCATAAAAATAAGTTCGTGTCCGGCGAAGCCGCAACCATGAGGAAACGGCTTCGGTTATTTTTTGTATTTTATACTCAAGCCGTTTTAAAATTCACGAAGCTGATTACGGAAGCGCAACAACGTGAAGCGGTTACTCAAGGGCGAAGCCTACCGCCCATACCGGCTAGGTATATGTATTCCTTTTTCTTTATCATGCCAATATTTTTCATGAAAATACGTATCATTTTATTTTGGTTGTTAGTCATTTTAGCGGTATCCGGTTGCGGCAAAAATGTCGGGTTATCTGGAAAAGTTACTTTTTCCGACGATAATAGTCCATTGACATTCGGTGAGGTTTGTTTTCGAACAGATACTTTTCTTGCAAGAGGAAAGTTGAAAAAAGATGGAACCTACACCGTCGGTTCACTCACGGAAACCGATGGAATTCCGCCGGGAATCTATCAGGTTTATATTACCGGTGCAGTTAATGAAATCGGATTGGTCAATATCGGTACCAATAAAGAAACAACCCTATTTGAACAACTAATTGATGAAAAATACGGAAATCCCGAAAAATCCGAATTGACCGTCGAAATCAAAAAAACAACGACTTTCAATATTCAGGTTGACCGTTACGTTCCGAAAAAGAAAAATAAAAATTGAAGCAATTAATTAAAAATAA
>JAISBG010000522.1 GCA_031266315.1 Planctomycetaceae bacterium
TAAAACATTCCAACGGAGAATATCATTTTTTTTGAAACGATAACGAAGCAGATATTTCGATTCCGGCGGCGAATCAGCGCGGGAATCCTGAACGTGATAACAGAATAACGCCAGCAACAAAAAAACTGCCGCGCAAAAAAACGCGGCACAGAAAAATAAACGTTGCATCATATCAATACTATGGATTGTTTACGTTGACGTTTCCGTCTCTTTTTTCTTGTTTTTAGAACCCCGACGCGGTTTTTTGACCGTTTTTGTTTCTTCGGTTTTGCGTTTGATTGCTCGCTCTTTAAGCCGTACCGCCTTGCCGACACGATCACGCAGAAAATACAACTTTGCACGATGAACCACCGCACTACGAACCGTTTCGATTTTAGCGATTCGCGGCGAATGAAGCGCAAATTTTCGTTCCACGCCTTCACCAGCCACAATCCGGCGGACTGTAAACATTTCCCGTGTTCCGCTTCCGCTCCGGGCAATCACAACTCCGTTAAAAAGTTGAATACGTTCCTTTTCGCCTTCAAGAATACGGCAATGAACATTAACCGTATCGCCAATTTCAAATTGCGAAATTTCCGATTGCGGCTTTTTGCTCCGTGCCTCAACAATACTCATCAACTGGTCACTCATAATTTGGGTCTCCATTCGTAACGAATCACTTCGTTATTCACTTTGGTTTTTGTCTTTAAGGTTATTGAAATAGTACGAAATTGTGAAAATATTGTTTTTTAGCCGCGACTTATCGTAATGTCGGATCGCTAAAAACGGGTTCCAATAAATCGGGTCTTTTTTCTTTTGTTCGTTGTAAACTGTTTTCTTCACGCCATTTGGCGATTTCAGCGTGATTCCCGCTTAACAGTATTTCCGGTACGGAAAATCCCCGATATTCTCTTGGTCTCGTGTAATGAGCACAATCTAAAATTCGGTTGCCGGTTGAAAAGGAATCAAACCGATGGGAATTTTCGTCGCCCAAAACACCCGGAATCAACCGCATCACCGTTTCAATCACCGCCATTGCCGCAACTTCACCGCCGTTGAGAATGTAATCACCGATTGAAACTTCCTCAGGTTTAAGGATTTCAGCAACTCGTTCATCAAATCCCTCATATCTTCCACAAAGCATTACAATTCTCTGTTCCGCCGCAAGTTCCTCCGCAAACGCTTGACCGAAACAATGTCCTTGCGGTGTAAACATCAACAAACGCCCTGCCGGTTCCTGCTGATACCGGATTGCTTCAACAGCCGGAACAACCCGATCGACTTTGAGTAACATTCCAGGACCGCCGCCGAAAGGACGATCATCCATTGTCGCGTGCTTATCTTCTGCCCAATCCCGCATATTGTGAAGCCGAATTTCAATTTTTTGTGTTGCTAATGCCCCTTTCAAAACACTTTCCGAAAGAAATCCTTCAAAAATACCCGGAAAAAGGGTTAAAACATCAAAACGAATCGCAGGCGGCATGAAATTTTGCTAAACACTGAATATTACAAGCGGCATGAATATTTCCGTAATCACGTCCGGACAAGTTGATTTATACTTCCACTGGGGCTGGTTCAGCAACGGTGTTCGCGTTTTTTTTCTTTTGTTTTGATTTTTGCGGTTGTGATTGTTGTGGTTGTGATTCGATCGTGTAGGTCGAACGACGACGACGGCTTGCCAAACGCTCCAACGCAACTTTTTGTGCTTCAAGATGCGTTCCATTGACGCCGTATTTTTTGACAAGTACGGAAACTTTGTCGGACGGCTGAGCACCGACACCGATCCAATAATTGATACGTTCGCCGTTCAAAACGGCACGGGCATCGGTTTCCGGCACCATGGGATCGTAATATCCGACTTCTTCGAGCACCCGCCCGTCGCGTGGAGTTCGGGCGTCCATTACGCAAACACGGAAAAACGGACGATGAAGCCGTCCCATTTTTTTCATACGAATTTTAACTGCCAACTGTTTTCTCCTTAAATATTTAAGTAAAGTTAAGAGGAATCAATCCTGATAAATATTTTTGCTTAATCCGATAAAAATCATTTTTCAAACATTTTCCAAAAAACCTCAATGTTCCAAACAATATTCCAGAATATTATCACTTAAAATCTAAGGTACGAAAGGGGGGGCTGAAAAAGGTTGCCTACTTTGAGAGCAATTATTCACCGGATTGATTTTTTGCTGCCGTTTGCGATTGAGCATCTCTAAAAATACATTTTTAATTTTTACCACAGAGAACAGAGATAATTTTTTTGATCAATATTTTGACCGCTTAAAATACATCAAGTAAAGAAACAAATAATATTCAAGTTTTGTGTATTCAAAAAAATTTTTTCTGTGATCTCTGTGTCCCCTGTGGTAAAAAATGAATTATTAATTATTAACTCATGTTACGCACCGTAGGTAAAAAGTCAAAGTGAAGATATTTAATTCCTAAGTCCGTAGGACTTTAACATGGATAACCCCGGGCAAGTGCAACGCAGCACGGGGTATTGAGTAATACGCCCCTTCCCACAACGAACTGCATAGCAGTTCAACACGTTCGGCAAGAATAAACGTTTTCGGTTGAACTACGTACGTAGTTCCGGTTGCGGTGGTTGCCGAACCCCGTGCTGCACTCCGTTTGCACGGGGTTATCCATG